>DATGXB010000261.1:0-21816 GCA_035299225.1 Nostocaceae cyanobacterium
TGCTTGTTCTAGCAAAGGCTGATTTAATAATTGCAGTTCATTATCATCCAAAACTACCACAACATCTTCTTCTGGTTCAGGGTATGGTCCTGTTAGTGGACTGTAATCTTTATTGGCTGGACCAAATATAGTGTAGCTAATCTCTAACCATAATCCTGTATTACCAATTATCGGCGCAATAATATTTAATTCATTACAAGGAAGTCTAACCCAAGTTCTCACGGTTTTTTTTAGAGAGTCTTGGGTATGAACATAGACAAATAAATCAATGTCTGCTCCAATACGGTAGATAGTAGCTGGAAATTCTCTAATACTCTTTAACACATCATTTATATACTGTGAATAAGGATATTCTCCAGACCATTCAGTTATTAATGAATCAACATTTGATGATGACTTCGGCACAATTGTTACTTTCCAAACACGAATTAGAGTGGAAAAAACTTCCAAAGTCTTGTTAAAGCTATCGGCACAACAGGCATTAATAGCTTCTTTAGAACAGTCCTCTTGATTCCAAGGTATTTCTATTCCCCAAGTATTACCATCATTGCACCAAGCCCAAGTATCCAATAGTGGTTCAGTAGTATAGTCCATCTGTTTAGATTTTTAATTGTTTCAATAAGGTTCGACTAAAAAACCGTACTGGAAAATCCCAGGAACACCATCTACATAATCAATAGTACCAAAACATTCTTCCCATTTTCTTAGTGCTTGTTCTAGCAAAGGCTGATTTAATAATTGCAGTTCATTATCATCCAAAACTACCACAACATCTTCTTCTGGTTCAGGGTATGGTCCTGTTAGTGGACTGTAATCTTTATTTGCTGGACCAAATATAGTGTACCCAATCGTTAAACATAATCCTATATATTTAATTATAGATGCAGTAATCTCTAATTCATTATTGGGAAGCCTAACCCAAGTTCTCACTGTTTTTTTTGGAGAGTCTTGGGTACGAACATAGATAAATAAATCAAGGTCTGCTTCAATACGGTAGATAGTAGCTGGAAAATCTCTAATACTCTCTAATACATCATTTATATACTGTGTATAAGGTAATTCTCCAGACCATTCAGTTATTAATGAATCAACATTTGATGATGACCGTGGAGAAATTGTTACTTTCCAAACGCGCATTAGATTGGAAAAAATTTCTAGAGTTTTGTTAAAGCTATCACTAAAATAGGCATTAATAGTTTCTTTAGAAAATTCTTCTTGATTCCAAGGTACATCTATTCCCCAAGAATTCCCATTATTGTACCAAGCCCAAGTATCCAATAGTGGTTCGGTAATATAGTCCATCTTTAATAATTCTCAAAATCTTCTGCCTGTAACTCTTATAATTTGAATTTATTGTGAATTGTTAATTAATTTAAAATCCATACAAGACTTGATCCAAGAATATAATCAATTATTGATTTCCATTCTCCCTTCGACAAGATCATATTCATCCTCGCGTAGCCAAAAATATGCTTCTTCATAGCTCTCAAAACTAGATTGTGAAACTTGACGTTGTTGGGGATCATAAAGCTTAATAGACCCATTTTTATACCCTTGTAATAAAAGTATATACATAATGTTTGTATGTATCCACACTTCAATCCAATTTATTTGCTCATTCATTCATTCATTTATTAATTTTGTTCTAACTCCCTTGTATATGGAAAATGAGCATTATGTAGTGTAGACATTACTATTTATCTTCTTGATTTTTAAATATTACAACAAGTGAGTTAATGCCTACGCTAAAAATATCTAATTTGATTTTAAGATACAAAATCTAAAACTGAAGGAAAGTCAGCATAAACTGGTTGAGGTTTTAAATATTTATCCCCCCGCAAATATTTGGGTTCACTGCTCATTTCTTCGGTTTTAAATAAAACCGCCCAATTTAAAAACTCTGCTAGTTCTTGTTCATTTAATGTTTGAGCAATTTTGTTTAAAATTCTCATGGTTAGTTCTTGAATAATCACACTTTTTACCTCAATTGCTTGCCAATCCCAAGTAATTTCTAGTTCTTCTTCTATAGGCACTTCCTCTGTTGGTAAAGTCATCATGTACTTCATAATATATTCACTGCCATTGATACCATAATAAATTATTTCCTCTATTTCTGGTAATAATGGCTCTAGACATGATGGCGGAGCTATTGGATTCTCATCATAATAATACTGGCTTCCTCTCCGCAAAAGTAACGGCCAATGAAACATTGCTGACTTAAATTCACTATCAAGAAAATGTCGTCTTGTCCAACGTTCTAACTCTACAGCCGTTTCTTTACCCAGTTGATTTGCTAATTGAGTTAAGGACTTGGTAATCACTTGTTGTACTACTTTTCTTTCTGCTAATGTATACTCATCACCTTCCCACATCACAAAAGGTTTCATTAATTCTTCATAATCTTGAATGAGTTGATTATAAATTTGCTCCCACACTTGTGGCTGTTTAATTAATTTCTTGGGTAATCCCATTATCGCTAAAAAGGGTCTTACCCAAGGTAATGCAGGTAAAGATAACCCCGGTTTCCAGTAAAATGTGTCCCAATCTTCCCAGATAGTTTCCTTAGTTATCTCATTGTTTTCGCTCATACTTTTTTCATGTTTTAGTGTAATTTATAACTAAAAAGCGCGTCGTTCATCAGGGATATTTATTGGCGGTGCAGGAATTTGTAAAATCCACTCTAGCGGAATTGTAGGAATTACATCTAGTATAGTTATTGGTGGAGTCTGAATGGGTGGTGATTTGTACAGGTGTATTTTTTGTAGTCTTTATTAAGTTATGTCTTGTTACTGATTTATTTAGTTGGTAGATTTAAAGTTTTCAATGTATAATTATGAACATGATTCTATAATAATGTCAATTCATTAGCTTAATTTTCTACTTGGGGGTAATTCTCTCTAGTGCAAGAAGGCAGGAGGCAGGAGGCAGGAGGCAGGAGGTAAGAAGGTTGATTTAATTGATGTTTGATAGGGTTGAGATGGATAGTTATTTTCGCCATACTGCACTAGATCAATTTAAGTAAGGTTACATTGAGAATTGATGATTTAATTGTGAGGAGATAAATATTAGTTATGGCTGAGTTAAGTTGTCCAGTTTGCGGAAAAATAAATTCTATTCATCAAAATTTCTGTTCTCATTGTAATTTTCCGCTTGTGCCTCATAAAAATAATTTTAGTTCTTTATCTTTACCAGTAAAGGCGGAACTTTTTCCCCAGGAGGCTTTGAAGTGGGCAAAGGCTATTTATTTACAAAATTTACAACTCAAAATTGATTTAGAACAATTAAATCAAAGTTTTCATTTACAACCTCAAGTTATTAGTAATAATTCTCATGGAGGCAGTCAGATGATGGAGAATGTTGAGAATTTAATTAAAAATGTGAATGCAATGCTTTTGGTTTTACAAACTAAATTACAGGAACAACCTGAACAAAGGGTTTTAATTGCGTCTCAGTTAGAAAATTTAAATCAATTGATGAATGAGTTATCTCAGAGAACAGCACCAACAATTAAAGATAATCCATCTACAGGAAATATGATTCCTGCACAAATTCACGATGAAACTATTTTTATTCCGGCGGAAAGTTTACCTAATGTTCAGGAAGAACCGGCAATTATTCAAGTAGTTGATCAGGAAGTTAGCCTATCAGTACCAAATCCTAAACCAGCACCATCTAATCTTCAAGTTCCGATTGTAGAAGCGTCTCCTTGGTTAGCTGCTTATAATGATAAGCCAGATTTTTTTGCTGATTATGCTATGGAAGTAATAGTTACAGATAAGAGTTTTAATAAATATCTTCAAGACAAGAGTCAGCTAGTTATTCTAGAAAGAGTTAATAAAAATCGAGGGATGTTTTGGATTTTAGAACCAAATAGAATTGATCAATGTTTAGTTCCTAAAAGTAATGTCGGTGTTAATGTGGATAATTTAGAAATGTATCAAGCTTTATTTGAATGTATAGATTATGATGAAAATAAGGGGAAATTTACTTTGATTAAACCTACGTTAATTAATTCTATTAATTCTCGTGAATGGCAGGTTAAGGAGTTGGGTAGATTGCAATTTTAGCAATGTTGAAAGTTTAAGCAATGGTATGGACTGATTTACACGCTAAGATACATCGGATTATTCGCGCTCGTGGTTTATTTACACAGCATCAACGGTTATTGGTGGCGGTTTCTGGTGGGCAGGATTCTCTATGTTTAGCTAAGTTATTGTTAGATTTACAGACTAAATGGGGTTGGGGTTTGGCTGTTGCTCATTGTGATCATCGCTGGCGGGTTGATTCGGAAGCGAATGCGGAATATGTGGGGAGGTTAGCGAAAGATTGGGGTTTACCTTTTTATTTGGAGGTGGCAAATGAGGTGATTAATAGTGAAGAGAAGGCGCGAATTTGGCGTTATCAAGCTTTAACTAAAATTGCTGAGGTGCATGGTTTTTCTGCTGTGGTGACGGGACACACGGCAAGCGATCGCGCGGAAACTTTACTCTATAATCTGATTCGGGGTACTGGTGCGGATGGTTTACAGGCTTTAACTTGGCAACGTCCCCTAACAGCCAATATTACGTTAGTCCGTCCTTTGTTAGTTGTTACCCGTGGCCAAACTGAGCAATTTTGTCAAGAGTTTAATTTACAAATCTGGCCAGATTCTACTAATGAAGATTTAAAATTTGCTCGCAACCGTATCCGTCAGGAATTATTACCATATTTACGTCAAAATTTTAACCCTAAAGTTGAAGCTAATTTGGCTCAAACTGCGGAATTACTACAAGCCGAGGTGGAATATTTGGAACAAGCTGCGGCACAGTTACGGCTAGAAGCTGTGGAAGGTTTGGAGGTTTTACCTGTGCGAATTAATCGCCGCAAGTTAAAAACAGTACCCTTGGCTTTACAACGGCGAGTTATGCGCCAAATTTTACAATCTGTTTTGGTAGAAGCACCGAATTTTGAGCAGATTGAAAAGTTAGTAGCTTTGATTACAGCCCCTAACCGTTCTCAAACTGATCCTTTTCCCGGTGGGGCGATCGCTCAAGTCAATGGCGATTGGATATACTTAAATTGATTCAACCGGGAAAGGGCTTAAGATGCCAATAATTCCGGTTGGGGAACCAAATCTTTTGACATACTCCCCGCCCTAAAAGTGCGGAGATTCTGGGTTCAAACAACAGTTGCAGTTTCATACCGTCTTACACTATCTCGCCCAACAGACAATGCCCTGCCTATTTCCACTATTCTACCAAAAAGCCGTCCTCAAAGGACGGGGCTTTAAACCCAACTTTTTTGTAAAGTTTGACGCATTTGGTCAACTGCTTGCTGTTGGTTGGCGCTAGTTTCTTGAATTTGGTTACAAGAATCTGTCATTCCTTGAATCTTCTGCCGTAAACCATCCAAGGCATCTTGAATGGGTTGTATTGTGTCTTGGCTGAGGTTAAGTTTAGTTTTAGCTTCTATAGCTGAAGCCCGTAAGCTAATTAGTTGTTCTTCAATAGATTTTAACTCTTGCTTTTTGGTTTCTAGTTCTTGGGAACTTTGTTCAATATTGGTTTGATCTTGTTCTACACTAGAGCGTATCTGCTCAATTTCAGTTTCTAGTTTTTGCAGATCCTGGGATTTTTGTTGGTTTTGGGTGATGATTTGTGATAACAATGGCTTTAAGTCAATATTATCACCACTACTAAAGGTGCTGGGGTCAATATTACTTACCCGTCCTAGCAAAATATTTTGATGTTGTTTCAAAATACTTTGACTTTCTAGCAAGCTGCGGCGCTGTCCCACTAGGGTTTGCTTCTGCATTTGATAAAAGTCTTGTTCTTCTGCTAGTTCGGCTTCTAATTGCTTGAGTTCTTCCCCAGTGGCTTGTTGAATTTTTCTGGCTAATTCGTCAATAGTATCTTGTTTATACTTTAATTCCTGCTCTTGGTCTTGGACAAAGCTAGAGTTGGTTTTCAAGTTATCCTGTAATTCTTTAACTTTGTTTTGCAGTTCCTCTACAGACATTTTTTGTAGAACTGCCATATTAACTTGGTGTCCAGTACCTGTGTCACCAGAGTTCACAGCTAGGGATTGCAGTTGAGTTTGTAATTCTTCGTCTTGACGAAACTTCTCTTTGAATAAACGATAAAAGTCTTGTTTGCTATTCAAGAGAGTGGTGTTAGTTTGCAGCAGAATTTTTTGCTGTTCTAGATTAGCTTGGGCTTGTTGGAATTCATTTTGGCGATCGCGCAAACTTTGTTCTAGTTGTTCTACTTCTTCTTGCTGTGTTTGAGCAGCATTCCGTAGATTTTCTAGTTGTTCCCAATATTGATTGAGAATTGCTTGCTGTTGTTCAAGAAATTCCCCGCACTGATTCAGGTTTTCCCTTACTGTCTCCGTAGAAGCCCCATCTCCAGAAAGACGATTCAGTAATTCCCCTATCGCTCGGCTTTGTTCTTCGTCCAGTGTAGCCCCTGATTTTGCCTCTGCCTTAAATTCATCAAGTCGGCGCTGTTCACCTCTTAATTGTTCCCAAGCCCCTTCTAGTTCTTGATTTCTTCGTTCTAAATCGCTTTGTAATTTTTCAACCTCTTCCTGTAAAGTTTCAATTCCTTGTTTTTCGGCTTCTAGAGTTTGAAATTTCTCCTCTTGTTCTTGCAAATGTTCCATGCGAGCATCTAGATCCATTTCCCGACGGTTCAGTTCTTGTACCTGAAACATCAAGGACTGTTTCCACTGCTCGATTTCGTCTTCTTTCTGCTTAAAGTTTTTCAGTTGGCGGGAGAGGTTTTGTAAAATATTGACCAGTGGGCGACCAGCCTCCTGAATTCGCTGTATTTGGCGACTTGGGCTTAGTTCGACTAGTACAAGCGCACCATCATTTAATTTGCTTGCTTCCTCCGCAGCGATCGCCTCCTCTGGGACATTGTTCCAGTTTTGGTCACTCTGCTGGCAAGCAAGCAGTTTAAGTTCAGTTTTGCCACCGCCACCGAGTAAGCTGCCTTTCTGCTTTTGTACTTCTGCTAAATACAGCACACCGCTAGTCCTTTTGATGCACTTTACGTCTGGTTTTTAGAATATATCTCAGTTAATTCTACTGACTTGCCTGGTTCATCATTTAGTTTAGCAGTACAAGTCTGATAAAACTATTTAAAACTTTTTAGATGTGATTTGGTCTTTTATCTGTATGAGTAGTTCACCATAGCGACAGGATGACGCTTCTATTATATTTTCTACCCTTAAGTACAATAATGACTTCCGTGTGATCACTAGCTTTACCCAACTACTATTACAAAAGTTTAACCTGAACTGGGGTAATTTTTCGCTTTGATCATGACTGAGAGAGAAAATAATTAAGTGAGGAGGTAGGAGGAATATCTAAATTACTTTCTCATTTACCCTTTTCCCTAAAATCAGGAGAACAAGGGAGTAAAATTTCTATTTAGATTCGGGCTGTTGAATTCTGTCTGTCTAGACTAGTAATTTTAACTAAAATACCAAGGGAGTGCATTGTAACTAAATGCAGGGAAATTTAAACGAGATTGATATTTGCAGCATCCTGCAATTAATCGAACTAGGACAACGTACAGGGCAATTATGGATCGAAGCCCATAATGTTCACCAGAGTAGTAAACTGGGGGGTGAAGAAATTGTTAAATCCCGTTATTGGGAAGAAAACAAGCCCCAGTCTTGGTTTGTATTTTTCCTCAGTGGGCAAATTGTTTACTGTCAAGCAGGTGACGGTAGTGCATCCAGAATTGGTGATTATTTACGCCATTACCGCATTCAAAAGCGGCTGGACGAAAGACAACTTGTTGCTTTAGAAGGGACGAATTCGCCAGAATATGCTTATCTTTGGGCATTATTAGAACAAAATATTATTAATCCCAAAGTCGCCCGGAGTATTATTCATGGTTTGGTACATGAAACCCTGTTTGATTTGTTGAGTTTACACCAAGGCAGTTTTATTTTTGATTTAGATAAGGCAATTGTCCCTCAATTAACCACTTTGGAAATTGGTACATTAGTCACCAAGATCACCAAGCAGGTACAAGAGTGGAAACAACTTTATCCACATATCCAATCACCGGAACAGTTACCTGTACTGGCGGATATTAACAAGTTAAATGCTTCTTTACCTACAGCTACAGTGAATAAATTACAGCATTGGGCAGATGGTAAAACTTCCCTACGGCAGTTAGCGCGTTATTTGAACCGGGATATTGTGACAATTGCCAAAGCCTTATATCCTTATGTGCAGCAAGGCTGGTTACAATTAGTATATTTCAACACGCCCAGTCAAAATATCCATACTAGAAATTGGGAGCAAATAGAAAACCGTCAAGCGCGGATAGTCTGTATTGAAGATGCGATCGCCATCTGTGAAACCGTAGAGGCCATCTTAAAACCTCAAGGTTATGAAGCGATATCCATTACCAATCCCCTAGAAGCCCTGAGCTTGGTATTTCAACTCAAACCTGATTTAATTTTATGTGATATTACTATGCCAGAATTGGATGGTTACGAAATTTGTGCTATGCTGCGACACTCTACATTATTTCGGCTTGTGCCAATTATCATGATCACTGGTAAGGATGGATTTATTGATCGCGTCCGCGCCAGAATGGTAGGAGCTACGGATTATTTAACTAAACCCTTTGTAGATACTGAGTTACTAATGTTAGTAGAAAAATATATCAAGAGCGATGCTGGTGTGGCAAGATAAACAAAATCACAAACTTGTAAATTATATGAACAGACAGGGTAAAAAATGTTATCACATAATCAGCTAACCCCTGTAAAACATCATATCCAAATCAATTAGTTAACCAATAGAATTAATTTATACAATTAATTATTCTGGGGGAGTCAGTAGAGTGTTCCCAATCGGAACGTCTAAATCAGGAGGTATATAGGGATTTATGAGTATAGTTTTAATTGTGGAAGACAGCATCGCCCAAAGGGAAATGATCACCGATCTCCTCAAAGCCAGTGGTTTAACAGTCACTCATGCTTGTGATGGAGTAGAAGCTTTAGAAGCAATTCAAAGCACACCTCCCGATTTAGTGGTATTGGATATAGTGATGCCCCGCATGAATGGTTATGAACTGTGTCGGCGGTTAAAATCCGATCCTAAAACCCAAAATGTACCTGTAGTGATGTGTTCTTCCAAAGGAGAAGAATTTGATCGCTACTGGGGGATGAAACAAGGTGCTGATGCCTACATCGCCAAACCATTTCAACCAACAGAGTTGGTAGGAACAGTCAAACAACTGCTGCGAGGATAAGGATATAACCAAATGGTCAGCAAGCCCGACTTTTTAAGTGGTAGTGGACAAGATCAATTTCGCCCAGAACTCCAAGTAGAAAGTCCTGAAGGTGAATTACATTTGCGGTTTTACCTACCCTCACGCCAGGAATTTGCCCTACACGCCACGGGCATTCGGGAAGTAATTGAACTTGGTCCAGATCGAATTACTCCCATACCTAATGCTTCACCTTTACTTTTGGGTACTCTAAATTTACGCGGTCGAGTCATCTGGGTCGCAGATTTAGGCCAATTTTTAGGAGAAGCAACTGCGTTAAATACGGATCGGTCGGAAATCCCTGTGATTGCGATCGAAGAGCAAGATACAATCGTAGGACTAGCAGTAGAAGAAATCGGGGAGATGGACTGGCGTGATGTCCAGTATCTGATGCCACCCAGTAATGTGCCAGATACTATGGCTCCCTTTTTGCGCGGTGAATGGTTATTAGATAACAACAAGTACCTGCGCCTGCTAGACCAAACAGCAATCTTGCGAAGTGCTAGGTGGGCAGGATAAAACCGGGAGGGAGCAAATGGCAACAAAACTAGATGATTACGATCCAACTTATGAGCAGGCAATGACAGCTTATGTCCAACAGGAGTATGAAGTTGCCGCTAATTTAGTTGACCAAGCAGTGCAAAACGCGCCAGATGACCCCAACTCCCATTTATTAAGGGGACACATCTACTATGTTTTGCAACAGTACAACATTGCTCGGTCAGAATATGAACAAGTATTAAATTTGACCAATGAGCCGGAAACACTCAGTTTTGCTCATCATGGTCTAGATAACATTAATCAATACCTCCATTCTCTAGGGGAATACGGCTCTAGCTTTGCCGAAGACCTAGAAGCAATTAATGGACTAGATGATAGTTTGGATGCTCAAATCCCAACAACAGAAAATTTATCTAACAGTAATCCTTTTGACATTCCTCTAGAAAGCATCAACTTTGATCAACGCTCAGAAATTGCAGATGCTTTTGGTGATAACCCTTTTGATGACGACCCTTTTGCCTTATCTCCACAATACCAAGAACCAGAGGAGAATGCCAAGGGAGATACATCAGAAAAATTAGAATTGCCCCAGTTCTGGCCAGCAGATAGCTCAATTCGCAGTCAAGAGAGTAAACAACAAAGTTATTCACTTGATCCAGAAGTGGATTTAGGGCATAGTAATGGGCGGGAATTTGGGGTAAATGACACCATTATTGACTCAAATGATGATCTAACAAATCATCATCCTGTTCCAAATTTGACAATAGCTGATAATTTAGAGCAAAACAGAGTAGAAAAAATATCTATGGGCGGTCAGGAGAACTGGTTAAGTCAGACTGCTGACCAAAAAGAATTAGAATCTACACCTAAATCAACTAATGACATGGCTGCTACTTGGAAAAATAATTCTACCCTCAATGACCAACAGGTAAAATCAGTACAGGCATCAGAGCAAAATAGCGATGATAACTTTGACATCGAAGCCTTTGAATCAGCTTTTGGCGCGGATGGTTTTCTCGAAGAAGAAAGCAATCAGCTAGAAGAGGGAGGAAGTAGTAAAAGTAATATAGAGTTTTTAGATGATTTTGACGATTTTGATGATTTAGGTAACATTCCTGGATTTGAATTGACTGGGGATGATAGCTTTAGTGATGTAGCAATTGATTCCCTGGACGATAAAGCCAATTTAGCTAATCAGTTTATTAGTGAAAGCACAAACGATCGCGAAGAAGAATTATTCACCATCACCGGTTCACAGGAATCAGTACCAGTATTTACTCAAACAGAAGTATCTAAACAGATAGAAGTTGTCCCCAGTGTAGAACCGGGTTTATTTAGCTTCTTTGAAAATGCTTCCTTAGACAAAAAACCCTGGTTTATCGGTATTGGGGTAGCAGGAATAGCCTCCATTGTGGCAGCTGTAGTCACCGCTACCTCCTATCAACTAGCCAAACCAGAACAACGTCAAGCCTTGATGATTACAGGTTCGGCTGGAGTGTTGGGAGCAGGTTTAGCCAGTGGAATTACTGCTGGACTGTTAAGTAGTATGACCTTGTGGCAAATTCGCCGCACCACCAAAGACCTACAATCTCAATTTGAGTCGGTGCGTCAAGGTAACTTAAACGTGCAAGCCACAGTATTTTCCGAAGATGAATTAGGCTACTTGGCGGCTGGTTTTAATGATATGTCCAGGGTAATTTTTACCACCACCAACGAAGCCCAACGCAAAGCCCAAGAACAAGAAGAAGCCAAAGAAAACCTCCAACGGCAAGTAATCAGGCTGTTAGACGACGTAGAAGGAGCAGCACGAGGCGACTTAACAGTACAGGCAGAAGTAACCGCCGACGTATTGGGAGCAGTAGCCGATGCCTTTAACCTCACCATCCAAAACCTGCGGGATATCGTCCAACAGGTAAAAATAGCCGCCAGGGAAGTAACCAGAGGGGCAACAAATTCGGAAACCTTTGCCCGGGCTTTATCTAGTGATGCGCTACGCCAAGCGGAAGAATTGGGCGTTACCCTCAGTTCTGTACAGGCCATGACTCGCTCCATTGAACGGGTAGCCAAAGCCGCCAAAGAAGCGGAAACCGTAGCCCGTGATGCCAGTGCGATCGCCTTGAAAGGAGGGGAAGCAGTAGAAAACACCGTGGCCGGGATTTTAGAAATTCGGGAAACAGTAGCAGAAACTACCCGGAAAGTAAAACGCCTGGCGGAATCTTCCCAGGAAATTTCTAAGATTGTGGCTTTGATTTCTCAGATTGCCTCCCGTACCAACCTACTCGCCTTAAACGCCTCTATTGAGGCAGCAAGAGCCGGAGAAGCCGGAAGAGGGTTTGCGATCGTTGCCGATGAAGTCCGGCAGTTAGCAGATAAATCCGCCAAATCCTTAAAAGAAATTGAGCAAATCGTGATGCAAATTCAAGGCGATACAGGCTCAGTAATGACCGCAATGGAAGAAGGTACACAACAGGTAATCGAAGGGACAAAACTAGCGGAAGAAGCCAAGCGATCGCTAGAAGATATCATCCAAGTAGCTAATCATATTGATACCTTAGTACGCTCAATTACCAGCGATACCGTCCAACAAACAGAAACCTCCTTTGCTGTCGCTCAGGTAATGCAATCCGTAGAATTGACAGCTCAGGAAACATCCCAAGAAGCTCAACGAGTATCAGGAGCTTTACAACACCTAGTAGGTGTATCCCGCGACTTGATTACCTCCGTAGAGCGTTTCCGTGTAGAAACAGTGGAATCAAGGTAAAAGGCAGAAGTTAAAAGGCAAAAGTTATATATCTACTTTTGTTATTTGTCTTTTACCCCTTTAGTTATCCTTTGCTTTTGCTTTTACTTTTTACCTAACTTGTAACTATGCTGCCGGAACAACAACAGAGGATATTAGGTTACTTCCTCGAAGAAGCCAGAGACCACCTGAACACCATTGAACAGGGGCTACTCAATCTCCAGGACACCCTGAACGACCCGGAAATGGTTAACGAAGTCTTCCGGGCCGCTCACTCCATCAAAGGGGGAGCAGCAATGCTAGGGTTAACTAGCATTCAGCACACATCCCACCGTCTAGAAGATTGCTTTAAAGTTCTCAAAGAAAATCCCATCCGAGTTGACCAAAAGCTAGAATCTTTGTTTCTCTCAGTGGCGGATACCTTAAAAGCACTTTTAGAGCAGCTAAATACCCCCTTTGGCTTGTCGGAAGATACAGCTAAAACCCTAATGGGTGCAACAGAGCCAGTAATTAAAGAGCTAAATGAACATTTAGAAATACTGGTACAACAAGGAGGAAGTGGTGTAATCACTCAACCAGCACCACCAAAAACCGCTTATGTGGGCGCAACAGCAACTATTGCACCTGTCACAATTAGCCAAGACCAATGGATAGAAGACTTTAAGAACCAAGTAGTAAATACTTTGCGGGAGATGTTGCAAACCTTTAAGCAACCTGCCACACCTACCAGCAGAGAAGCTCTGGAACAATCTTGCCAAAAATTAAACGCACTGGGATCAACATTAAACTTAACAAGTTGGTGTGGTTTGTGCCAAGCAGCTCAAGGAGCAGTGTCAAACCCAGATAATGCTTATCTAGATTTAGCTAAAGTTGTTATTACCGAAATTAAGAAAGCACAAGAATTAGTCCTGCAAGGAAGACACGCAGAAATTACTATTTGTCAACAACTAGCAGCCCTAGTTCCACCCCCACCAGCACTAGAAGAGATATTAGAAATTGAACCAGAAGAAATAACAGCACCAGAAGTAGCTTTAGAGGATATTTGGGAAACAGCCACAACTCAAGCTGAAGACAGCCTGACAGATTTATTTGCTGTCTCAGAAACCGAAACCCCCGATTACCAACCTAAACAGGCCACACCAACAAATATTAACTCCTTCCTCAGTCAAGGAGAAACACCTTTTGGTGTGGAGGCTTTAGATACTCATGGTCCAGAAGTAGGAATTGCCGAATTAAATACTCTAGCTGACTTATTTGATGGAGAAGCCCCAGAACTAGATGAACCTTGGCAAAATCATGAAAGTAATAGATCGGAAGAGGTATCAGGAGTTAGGGACTCAGAAACAGAAGATGTAGAAAACGATTTAGCAGACTTCTTATCATTTGATCATCAGATCGAAAGCGATCGCTCCACAACCGACCAAAGTTTCTCAGAAGACTTAAATCATTTATTTGATGATAATTTCTTAGAAAAAGAACCCTCACATCAAGCAACCCCTCAACCTCGTTTAGAGGATGATGAGTTTGCCGATTTATTCATCTTATCAGCAGAAGACACGGAAACAGCATCTATACCAGAAGCCACTCACCCAGAAGTCGATCTGCTTAATGAAGATGATGAATTTGCCGACTTATTAATCTTATCAGTAGAAGACACAGAAACAGCATCTATACCAGAAGCCACTCAGACAGAAATTGCTGCCAATTCAGAACAAAATAACTCAAGTTTTGCAGATTTATTAAATCAAACTACTTTGGAAATTTCAGAGGAAACTACCTCTGAACCTGAAAAATCAGAACCACATTTAGAACAACTTTTTGATGAACCAAAAGCTGATTCTATTCCTAGTAATGATTTAATTAATGATATATTTGATACTTCACAAACAACAAAAACATTTACGGTCGAAGATGAAATAAATAACTTCTGGAGTCAGCCAGAGACAACTTCAAAAACACCTAATGAGGCTGTAAATGAACATGACATTGCTAAGGAATTAGAAGCAAGTTTGTTCTCAGCAGCAGGAGAAATTGTTGAAGATAATCAACAACTTGATGTTAGTGAAAACTTAGAGATAGAAGACTTTGATTTAACATTTTTCCAACCAGATCAACCTCTAGATGTACTGCTGTCCGATAATGCGGAAGTAAATATTTTTGCTGATTTAGACGAATCTCATTCACCTAGTAGTGATTTGGATCTGTTTGATAATCTGGATGAACACAGTAAAGACAATATAACAATTCCTTCTACTTATATTCAGCCAGAAATTAGAAACTTAGATGCTGATGATTTGTTTGCTGATGAAAATAACTTAGATGTTGGTTTAAGTGAACAAGCGCGACCAGAAATAATTAATCAATCAGCTAGTGATGATTTAGATAATGCTTTAACTAATGAGCAACCTATTTTGGTTGAAAATTTATCTTTCTATCAAACAATTATCGAAGAAGATTTTAATTTTACTCTGGATGAATTAACAGAAAATACCAGAACAGAACCAATAGAGCAAGATTTAGTATCACCTTTTGGTGAATTGAATCTGGAAGAAGCGACACAAACAACAATTCAAGAAAATCTCTTCTTTGGTTCAGAAGATTTACTCGAAACGACACCGGAATCAACAACCGAAATAGAAGACACAGATTTAGCATCTAGTTTTGGTGAATTGAATCTGGAAGTAGATGAAACTACTGCTGATTTATCTGCAAATGTCTTGACAGAAGAGGAAACTCATGCTGCACCCGCAACAGCAGAAATAGAGCAAGTAGAAATAGAAAATGAAGCTTCTTCTCTAGATGAATTTGCTGATTTAGAAGCATTACTAGACGAAGAACCGCAGCCGACACCTAGTAAAGCGGTAATGCCAGAAGAAGATTTCGCGGCATTAGAAGCGTTGTTGGCTCCAGATACCCCAGACACAGCCAAACCAGCAGTACAAAATCCTGTGGTATCTCAAAGTGCGATCGCTCAAACTTTATCTAGCCCTGCTCCGACCACATCATCTCTAGATGACGAATTTGAACATCTAGAAAAGATACTAGCAGAAGCAGACCAAAGTATATCCGCGACTCCAGCGATGTCCGTCATGCCTAACCAAACAAAAACAGCACGGACAAACACAAGACGGGTATTGCGGGAAGAAACGATGAAAGTTCCCGTTAAGCAACTAGACGAAATGAGCAACCTAGTTGGGGAATTAGTAGTCAATCGCAACACCTTAGAACAGGATCATGAACGTCTGCGACAGTCACTAGACAACCTATTAATTCAGGTACAACACCTGTCAGACGTAGGTGCAAGAATGCAAGAACTGTATGAGCGATCGCTTCTGGAAGCATCCCTTCTAGCCAGTCGTCGTTCCCGTGGCCAAGGAGACAACCAAAAAACCAACAACAGAAACCTAAACGAATTTGAACTAGATATTTTTACCCCATTCCACACCCTGTCCCAAGAAATGATTGAATTTATCGTCAGGGTGCGAGAGTCAGCCAGTGACATAGATTTCGTAACCGAAGAAACCGAGCGTGTCGCTCGACAATTCCGCCAAGTTACCAGCCAGCTACAAGAAGGATTAACTAGAGCGCGAATGGTTCCCTTCTCCCAAGTAGTTGATCGTCTGCGTCGGGGTGTGCGGGATAACGCCATTAAATGCGGTAAACAAGTAGACTTGAAAACCGAAGGGACAGAAAACCTGATTGACAAGATGATTTTGGATCATCTAACTGATCCCTTAACTCATATGTTAAATAATGCGATCGCTCACGGCATCGAAACCCCAGATGTTCGCGTAGCCGCAGGTAAACCCCCCGTAGGCATTATCACCATCCGCGCCTACCAACAAGGAAACCAAACCATTATTTCTGTCAGTGATGACGGGGCAGGTATTGACCACGAAAAAGTCAAAGTCAAAGCCATGCAAAAAGGCATCATCACCCCAGAACAAGCTAAAACCATGACCCGTCTTGATGTCTATGACCTGCTATTCCTCCCCAGCTTCAGCACGGCAGAAAAAGTAGACGACCTCAAAGGCCGGGGTGTAGGTATGGATGTAGTACGTACAGACATCAGCGAAATTCGCGGGACAGTTAGCACCGACTCAGCCATTGGTATGGGTACAACCTTCACCATCCGCCTACCAGTTACCCTGAGTATTTGTAAAGCCCTCAGTTGTATCTCTGATAAAGCCAGAATCGCCTTCCCGATGGATGGTGTAGAAGACACCTTAGATATTCCCCTGCGGAATATTCATCAAGATGCCCAAGGACAACAATACATTAATTGGCGAGATACAAACCTACCATTTAAACCATTGAAAGAAATTCTGGCCTTTAACCGCCAGTTTAGTCGCGGTAGCGTATATGGAGGCAACCGTGATGATGACATGGTTTCCGTCGTCGTCGTCCGTTCTGGTAATACCCTAATCGGCTTACAAGTTGACCAAGTGCTGAGTGAGCAGGAAATTGTAATTAAACAATTTGAATCACCCGCACCTAAACCCAACGGTGTAGCCGGTGCGACAATTCTAGGGGATGGTCGGATCATGCCTATTGCCGACGTACTAGAAATTATTGATATCTTCCAAGGTAAGCGCTCTAAACAAGGCGGTAGTACATCTTGGCAACAGAAAATTATACCACCCGTCCCAGTAATACAAGACGCTAAGATTGATCCAACTGTGTTGATTGTTGACGACTCGATCACAGTTCGAGAGTTGTTATCACTCACCTTTAACAAAGCCGGTTATCGGGTAGAACAAGCACGAGATGGACAAGAAGCCTGGGATAAACTGCGTTCTGGTTTACCCTGCGATATCGTCTTCTGTGACATTGAAATGCCCCGTTGTGACGGACTAGAGTTACTTTCCCGCATTCAAAAAGACTCCAACCTCAACCACTTACCCATTGCTATGCTCACCTCTCGCGGTGCAGACAAACACCGACAAATGGCCATTCAATTAGGTGCAAGCGGTTACTTCACCAAACCTTATTTAGAAGAAGCTTTACTAGAAGCCGCTTCTCGAATGTTAAAAGGTGAAAAATTAGTTACTGCTTAAAAAACAATTTCGCGAAATACAGTAGGCAACACTTCGACTGCGCTCAGTTGTAGTATGTGTAGGGTGGGCTAGGGGGGAAAATCCTCAATAGAAGCGAAAAAGTATAGAAAATGCCCACCGTAGTTATGAAAAATTAGGCGTTGCTGATGTTAGGGATGAAAATGATTTTGCATAAATCCAAAACCCTTGTTTGAACGTCAAAGAACGTCTCTACACTCAAAAATCATCCCGCAACTATGCAACGCCAAAAATTAAATTCTTTACGTAGAAACAGGGAATAGGAAAAGAAGTGGTGTAATTTATTTGCTTGATTATACCAATTCCCAAAACTTCGGCAACAAATACAAAATCAGAAACCCTTGTTCAATCTGGCTTTCCTAATTTTTAATTTTTAATTGGTATTACTTATAGCAAATTTCAGGTAAATTCGGTGTATTCAGCCACAACTTGCCGGAACTCTTCACCGTCAATAGTTTCTTTTTCAATCAACAAATCAACCAAGCGATCGCCTACGCTGCGATATTCGCGCATAATCTTCTTAGCGTTGGTGTCGCAATCTTCCACAATCGCCCGGACTTGGGCATCAATGAAAGAAGCCGCTATTCACAAAAAGATGCAAAGGCGGCACTATTTTTTCAAGCGCCGCCCAAAATTTGTTAGCTACGATTTCTTAACATCTAAATTTCAATTGTGCTTTTATTATTCTTTGTGGGGAGATTCTGACCACTTTGATCTTGAGCTCCAGTATCTTGAGTGGGTGCACCTGAAGATATAACTGGGAAACTGAGACTGGTATCAGTCTTCGATGTCACTTGAAACGCTAGGATATATACTGAAGCTGAGACTGGAACGCTAGGATACATTCCAGTAACTTCAAGGTCAATCTTTATTTTGCCATTGGTTTTGTTCGATTGGCTTAACTCATTAAACACTTGCGTTAACTCTTCCTTGTGGTAGGAAGCATTTGTCCCAAAACCGATCCAACTCCAGAAACCACTGATACCAGAAGAAAAACCGTAGGATTTTTTCATTTCTTGATAACTTCTCGACGTTTCCAGCGTTCTAGTCGAGAAATTCATTGAGCCAGTAGCGCGTGCATAGGCACCGAGACCGGATACACTTACGCCAACGCCCTGAATTCTACCTCTAGCTTCCTGGACACTCCAGGACGTTCCTTCTGCTACTGCTGTTAGTAGTTCTGCTGAAGGAACTCTTTCCAGGTATAGTGTTGGAGCGAGAACGAGAGTTGTTAGCTCTAACTCCCTGGCGGTTTCAGGTCTAACTTGTGTTGTCATAAAACTTCTCCAATATTTCTAAGTTGTTGCTAGTGCAGCTTGGCGAAAATCACTATCCAATGAAATAAGGCTCAAACGCCAGTTAAATCAACCTTCTTAGCTCCTGCCTTCTTGCACTAGTTTTCGGGGTTGTGTTTTTCCGTCCACAACTTTATTTAGGGACAGCAAAGATACATGGATTTTGAGAGCTAAAATAATAATTGCTGCTTTACTTAAAAACCTTTTTAGAACAAGATTTCTTTTAAGTAAACAATTTTAATCATTGTTAGCAAAAGATTAGCTCAAAAAAATGTTTTCAATTTGAGTCCGCTTGGAAAAAGAAAGTCATTGACCTTGATTGAGCAAATAAATTTATTTATATTGATTGAAAAAAAATATTTTGTTAAATCCATCTCTCTTAAGAAAGATATTTTATTGAAACACCTACTTTTTAAGAGTAAGCTGGTAATCTGGGATTTTTGCAAAAACCCTGAACAGAGAGACTACAAATTCTATAACTGAGAAGCGGCAGAGTTTTTTAAATAGTAGTAATAAAGATATAGTAATACACAAGAATGTGCAAGAAAAGATATTAGTATATTTCTCATTTTTACATATTAATTTCAGCAAAATCTACCTCTCTCTTCATCAACAAATTTTGCTAGAACTCAATCCTGAAAGTATAAGTCTCAAAAAAAAAGGATGGTTTCAACCATCCCTGAAAAGTTTTACCGATATATATTGAAGCTTTTACAGTTGGGGGACATATTGTGGTTTTTCTGGTACATCTGTGTATTCAGCCACAATTTGCCGGAACTCTTCACCGTCAATGGTTTCTTTTTCAATCAACAAATCAACCAAGCGATCGGCGACGCTGCGATGTTCGCGCATAATCTTCTTAGCGTTGGTGTAGCAATCTTCCACAATGGCCCGGACTTGGGAATCAATACGGGAGGCGATCGCCTCGGAATAATCAGAACGAGTCATCCAATCCCGACCCAAGAACACTTCACCCTGTTGGCTTTCTAAGGATAAAGGCCCTAAATCAGACATCCCGAAGCGTGTAACCATTTGTCTGGCCATACCGCTTACCTGTTGTAAGTCACCACCTGCACCAGTAGTTACTTCCGCCGAACCAAAAATGATTTCTTCGGCTGCACGACCACCCAAAGCCCCAGTAATTCTGGCTTTCAGTTGACCGCGAGAAATTAAACCCTGTTCCTCATTCGGCATAAACCAAGTTAAACCTTGGGCTTGTCCTCTGGGAATTAAAGTAACTTTCTGTACTGGGTCATGGTCTTTTAATAATGTTCCTACCAAAGCATGACCAACTTCATGGTAGGCAATCAAGCGTTTGCTCTTGCTGTCTACCAGGGGTGTACCTTCCATACCTGCCACAACCCGGTCTACAGCATCATCAATTTCTAACAGCGTAATAGCTTCTTTGCGTCTTCTGGCGGTGAGAATAGCTGCTTCATTCAGGAGGTTAGCCAAATCAGCGCCGCTAAAGCCGGGAGTCCGACGAGCGATCGCCTCTAAGGAAACACTAGGATCTAATTTCTTGTTTCTGGCGTGGACTTGCAGAATTTCCAAACGTCCTTTAATGTCGGGAGCATCCACTGTCACCTGTCTATCAAAACGACCAGGACGCAACAATGCTGCATCTAAAACGTCTGGACGGTTGGTAGCAGCAATAATAATGATGCCAGTATTACCTTCAAAACCATCCATTTCGGTTAATAGCTGGTTGAGGGTTTGTTCTCTCTCATCATTACCCCCACCAATACCCGCACCCCGTTGTCTACCTACGGCATCAATTTCATCAATAAAGATGATACAGGGAGCATTATCTTTAGCTTTTTTGAACAAGTCGCGGACACGGGAAGCACCCACACCCACAAACATTTCCACAAATTCCGAACCAGAAATACTAAAGAAAGGTACACCAGCTTCACCAGCGATCGCTTTCGCTAATAAAGTTTTACCGGTTCCTGGAGGTCCTACCAACAACACACCTTTAGGAATCCGCGCACCTACAGCTGTAAATCTTTCCGGCTGTTTGAGGAAAGTCACAACTTCTTGTAATTCTTCCTTCGCTTCTTCGATTCCCGCCACATCATCAAATTTCACGCCTGTTTTCGCTTCCATTTGGAAACGAGCGCGGGACTTACCAAAATTCATTGCTTGGCCGGGTCCACCAGGTAAATTACTAGAGCGCCGGAACAAGAAGAATAAACCAGAAATTAATAAAACGGGAAACACTAAATTGCCTAACAGTCCCCAGATTGCTCCATCATTCCGTACTGGATGGGCATCAAAATCAATATGCTTGTTTTTGAGTTTTTGGATTAACTCCGGTGCACTCACTGGCAGATCCACGCGCCAACGTTGAATACGGTTTTCAATATCCGGGTCAACTGCTTCTATGATAGCTGTTCTGCCACCATCATACAAATCTACATTGGTGACGCGATCGCTATCTAAATACTCTAGAAATCGGCCATAAGTCATACGAGTATTAGCTGCATTCCTGCCCATATCAACAGGATTACTAGCAAAAGCCCCTTGCCAGAAGAAAAAGCCGATCACTAAAGCCAGCAATGACCAGAGTACCAGGACTCTCCACGAAAATTTCATCTTTAATTTGCCTCTATATACCAATTAGACTCATCAACCTGCTGAAATAATCAGAATTGAAGGAAGTTGAGCTAGATGAACAGTGCTTGGTTCATTAAAACTGCTTTCTTCCTCATTCCTGGGTATGATTTGAGTCACTTTGCTGTGCAACGGATGTTTATAAATCCATTTTGTCTATGTTGAGCCATAGAAGCTAATCGCTGTATGGCAGATTCATGAAGTTAATCAAGAATCTTAACTAAATTTAACTTAATTCTAATCTAATGTTGCATTTTCTGGGGAGGGAAGGAGGCAGGGGGCAGGGGGGCAGAAAAAAGAGGGGAGGAGGG
>DATGXB010000262.1:0-5866 GCA_035299225.1 Nostocaceae cyanobacterium
AGGGGCAGGGGGCAGAGGGGCAGGGGGGAAAGAAGAATATCAAAATACTTTTCCTATTGCCTATTGCCTATTGCCTGTTGCCTATTGCCTATTGCCTATTGCCTGTTCCCTGTTCCCTGTTCCCTGTTCCCTAATAACTAATAACTCATGACTAAATTACTCATTGTAGCTACAGGAAATCCCGGTAAATTGCGGGAAATGCAAGCATATTTAGCTGATTCTGGTTGGCAATTAACCCTAAAACCAGATAATTTTGATGTCGAAGAAACTGGTACAACCTTTGCGGAAAATGCCCGTTTAAAGGCGGCTGAGGTTGCTAAATTTACAGGACAATGGGCGATCGCAGATGACTCCGGTTTAGCGGTAGATGCCTTGAATGATGTGCCGGGAGTTTATTCTGCACGTTACGGTCAAACTGACTCTGAGAGAATCACTAGATTATTAACAGAGTTAGGTAACAATAAGAACCGTAAAGCTCAATTTATTTGTTCTATCGCTGTAGCCAACCCCCAAGGAGAAATAGTTTTAGAATCAATAGGTAGCTGTCAGGGTGAAATTCTCTATAGTCCGCGTGGTGCAGGTGGTTTTGGTTATGACCCCATTTTTTATGTACCAGAAAAACAGCTAACTTTTGCCGAAATGCAACCAGAAGAGAAAAAATCAATTAGTCATCGAGGCAATGCTTTAAAAGTCTTACAGCCACAATTATTAGCTTTGTTAAGTTCCTTATCTTAAAATTACATCTATCTAAAGATAAGTATGTAATCTCTGACTTTTGGCAGTTATTACTAATATTTTGCTATGGCTTATTATTGCCTATTATTTTTAATAATATAACCAATAAATTGAAAAATTAGTTATTAAAATCACATCTGTAACAGTCCCAAATCATAGGCAAAGATGGAAAACAACTAGAATACCTGTAAAGCAGGAATTTTGTATATGTGTATTTCCTCACCAAAGGTTTATCCCATCCTAATTGTTAAGTTTTCTTATTAATTCCATCTTCTTCAAAAAATCTTTATATTTTCTATATACACTCAAGAAAATAACATAAATTTGTTATGAATTGTTAGGTGAGTAAGTAGTAAAAAGTCTCAAAAGATTCTTGAGGTGAATCAATTTGTCATAATTTTTTTGGGTTTTGTTAGTATCTGTTCTCGTATTGTTCCCTAATTGAAGGAATCAAGCAGAATAAATTACACAATTTCTTTTCCTGCACCGCACTGAGCGCAGTCGAAGTGTTCCCTGTTCCCTTACTCCGCGTAGGAAATTAATTTTACACAACTACTTATTTATGAATACGCAAGTAGATTTAAACAACTGTGATCAAGAACCTATTCATATTCCTGGTTTTATTCAACCTCATGGGATACTGATAGCTTTTCAAGAAGATGAACTCAATATCACTCATATTAGTCAAAATACTGATGATATTTTGGGTATTAATGCTGAGGATATATTAGATCAACAAATTAGCCTATTGTTGACCAAAAAACAGATAAATTTAATCAAAAGAAATTTATCAGAACCCGCAGAAAAAATTAACCCTTTAAATTTATATATTGATACCAACAAAGGAAGAAGGTATTTTGATGGCATTATCCATAAATTAGATAATTTAGTAATTCTTGATTTAGAACTTGTTCCACAAAATAATCAAAATGATTTTTTGAGTTTCTACCAGTTAGTACAACCTATTATCTGCAAAATGCAGAAATTCAGATATTTAGATGAATTATACCAAGTTGCGGTTCAGGAAATCCGCAAAATGACAGGTTTTGACAGAGTAATGATTTATAAATTTGATGCCGAAGGTGCGGGAGAAGTTTTAGCTGAAGATAAATTAGAAAGTTTAAGTTCTTTTATCGGTTTACATTATCCCGCTTCTGATATTCCCAAGCAAGCGAAAAGATTATATACCCTTAATTCTTTACGCTTAATTCCTGACGTTAATTATAGTCCTGCAAAACTAATGCAGGTGAACAATTCATTTAATAATTCACCTTTGGATCTAAGTGGTAGTGTTTTAAGAAGTGTGTCTCCCATTCATATTGAATATCTGAAAAATATGGGTGTAGATGCTTCGATGTCTATTTCATTAATTCGAGATAAAAAATTATGGGGACTAATTGCTTGTCATAATTATCAATCGCCTAAATATGTCACCTATAAATTACGTACTGCTTGTGAATTATTAGGTAGAATAATGTGCTTAGAAATTTCCTCTAAAGAAGAGAATAAGTATTTGGACGATAAAATTAGATTAAAAGAAATTTTATCTAATCTGTTTAAAGACATTACCCAACAAGACGCTTGGATCAAAGCTTTAAGTCAAAATAGACATGATTTACTAGGATTATTTGATGCGGAAGGGGTGGCAATTTGCGATAGTGAAAATATAATTATGATTGGCAAAACTCCTATAATAGATGAAATTAAAAATATCCGTAATTTTTTGAGAGATTGCATTTTTAATCAACCTGGATATAACTATTGTTATGCTGTAGATTCCTTTTCTAAGATTTACCCAGCAGCAGAGAAATTTAAAAATATTGTTAGTGGTTTACTAGCAATCATGATTTCTCAGGAATATGATCAATATATTTTATGGTTTCGTCCAGAGGTAATTCAAATTGTTAACTGGGCAGGAGATCCTAATAAACCTGTAGATATAAATCCAGATGGCAGTATGCGTTTATCTCCGCGTAAATCTTTTGAATTGTGGAAAGAAATAGTTAAACTAAAATCTTTACCTTGGAAACCATACGAGATGGAAATAGCCAAAGAATTAAGAAATATTATTGTTGGGCTAGTTTTGCAAAAAGCGGAAGCAATTGCTAAAATTCATCAACAATTAATGCTGGCTTTAAAATCAGCAAAAATGGGAGTATGGGACTGGGATTTATTAGAAAATCGGATTGTTTGGTCAATTGGTCATAATTATTTATTTGGGTTGGTAGAAGAGGATATTATTGATAATTATGAAGCTTTAAAAGATTTGATTGATCCACGAGATCGAAAATCTCTAGATTTAGCTATTGATTGTGCTTTGTTAGAACAGAAGGACTATTATCAGGAATTTCGGGTAGTTTGGCCTGATGGTAGCATTCATTGGATTGAAGGTAGAGGTAAATTTTTCTTAAATGATGCGGGTCAAGCTGTGCGATTTTTAGGGACAATGGTAGAAGTGAGCGATCGCAAGTTGACTGAAACTAAACTACAAGAACTAAACATAGATTTAGAGAAGCGCGTACAAAAACGAACTTTAGAATTACAAAATTCACAAGCATCACTACAACTGCAAGTAGAAAGAGAACGAATGTTTATTAGTCTGTCTCAACAAATACGCCAGTCTTTAAACTTACAACAAATCCTCAATACTGCTGTAACAGAATTACAGAAATTACTTGTCGTTGACCGGGTTATAATTTATCAAATTACGCCTAAGAGTAGAGATTATATAGTCGCGGAAGCTGTTAGCAACCCAGATTTTAGTATTATCAATCAGTTTCATCCTATCAATGTTATTCCTCCAGAGTGTTACCAGCACTATCTCAACGGACAGGTAACAATTTTAAATAATTGTCAAGACCAGGAAGTAATACCTTGTTGGATGAATAATTTAGGAGAAATTCCCGTTAAAGCCCAGCTTGTTGTACCTATTGTCCAAGAAAATCATCTTTGGGGACTGCTGATAACTCACAAATCTAGTAATAATGGAGAGTGGGAAGCTTGGCAAATAGATTTATTTCAACAAATTACAAACCAAATAGCGATCGCAATTCAACAATCAGAATTATATCAGCAACTAGAAAAAGAACTACTTGAACGCCAACAAGTAGAAACAGCACTCAGACGCAGCGAAAATTTATTCCGTTCTTTGAATGAGTTTGCCCCGGTAGGCATTTTTAAAACCGATACTCAAGGACAAATACTTTATAGTAATCCTTGTTGTCAGAGAATTTGTGGTTTTACCCTTGAGAAATCCTTGGGAAATGGCTGGATCAACTTTATACATCCTGAAGACTTAAATATATTTCTACCTCAATGGAAAGCAGGAGTAGAAGCACATCAACAACTTTGTATAGAAGTGCGTTTTCTTCATGAAGATGGAACTATTCGCATTTGTCAAATTGTGGCTGTACCGATGTTTTCTGAGGCTAATCAATTTATGGGATATGTTGGCACTATCGAAGATATTACAGATGCTCGTAATATGGAGAAAATGAAAAATGAATTTATTTCTATAGTCAGTCATGAACTCAGAACCCCATTAACTTCTATTCGTGGTTGTTTAGGATTACTGACTGCTAATACTATCCGTAGTCAACCAGAAAAAATGCAAAAAATCCTAGAAATTGCTTCTAGTGATACAGAGAGATTAACCAGATTATTAAATGATATTCTAGATTTAGAACGTCTAGAAACTAACAATTTTATTCTTCATCAGCAATGGTGTAACGCCATGACGTTGATTAATCAGGCTGTTGATTCTATGCAAACAATAGCCCAAAGCAATAATATGTCTTTACAGGTATTACCTAATTCTTTTCAAATCTGGGTAGATGCAGACAGGATAATTCAAACTCTGGTGAATTTAATCAGTAATGCAATTAAATTTTCTCCACCTAACACAACCATAAAATTAGGTATTGAAGAAACTTCCGACAGCTATTTATTTAAAATTCAAGACCAAGGCAGAGGCATTCCTAACGATAAATTAGAAAGTATTTTTGGAAAATTTCAACAAATAGACGCTAGTGATTCTCGCAAAAAAGGCGGAACAGGTTTAGGTTTAGCAATTTGTCGTAATATTATTCAACAGCATGGGGGTAAAATTTGGGCAGAAAGTGTTTTAGATCAAGGTAGCACTTTTTATTTTTCAATACCTAAAGTGAATTAATCGAGGAAGTATGTGTAGGGTGGGCATTTTTCGCTAAAACACTCAATAAAAGCGGTAAATTTTCGGCAATGCCCACCTCAGTATTTTTCAAAAATCAAACAGTAATCCTATAAATCAGGGTTAAATATTGGTTAATCAAGTTTCTTTCCTCCTCCTTTTTAGTAGTTTTTTCATTCAGATTAATAGAGGATAAAGCCATGAGTACAAAACGAATTTTATTAATAGATGATGAATATGAACTTAGCTTTGTAGTTGCCACTTGCTTAGAAGAGTTTGGTTCTTGGGAAGTCTTGAGAACACAAACTGCCAAGGAAGGTCTTTGTTTAGCTCAAGCCAAACAACCAGATGCTATACTTTTAGATGTAATGATGCCAGAAATGGATGGTGTAACTTTATTTCAGCACCTAAAAAAAGAACCCAGTACTCAAACAATTCCAGTAATTTTCATGACTGCTAAAGTTCAAACTTCAGACTTAAATCAATACAATAAATTAGGAGCTAAAGGGATAATTAGCAAACCTTTTGACCCTTTTAAAATTGTGGAACAAATCACAAAAATTTTGCATTGGTAATGATGTTTAAATGTGGAGAATAATTATAGCCAGAAACAGGCAACAAATAAAGTAGAGATATACAGGAAATAAAGTTTTTTTCTGCTTTGTACCTCATTTAAGTAGTTGTGCAAAATTAATTTCCTACGTGGAGTCAGGCAACAGGCAACAGGAAAAAAGTTTGGGTAATTAATTCTGCTTAATTACTTACCTGGAATATCTGTAATTACCAGTGTCAACTTAACGTAAAACCGATGACCCGACTGGAAATGAATTAAGAGTCTAATAGTCAAAGTCATCTAAAGATGACTAGAAATATTTAAAAAGTCTCTAGTTTACTTTAGTAAACTTGATCTATTAGCCCGGAAATTCATTTCTGGGCGGGTGTGAAAGCCGACAAATAAGGCAT
>DATGXB010000263.1:0-8466 GCA_035299225.1 Nostocaceae cyanobacterium
GTTCCCTGTTCCCTGTTCCCTGTTCCCTGTTCCCTGTTCCCTGTTCCCTGTTCCCTTGACTGAACTTGACAAAATTCTTAAACTATAACTAAATTAATAAGTAAGTTATAACTTATTTATTTTGCCGTAATTATGGCACGGATAGCAAAAATTACTAATGAACAAATTTTAGAGGCTGCGAGATCAGTATTTTTAGAACAGGGTTTTACTGCTTCTACGTTGGAAATAGCTCAAAGAGCAGGTATTTCTGAGGCTTCGATTTTTAAACGGTTTTCTACCAAAGAAGAATTATTTTTTACGGCTTTGGGTATTCCTGATACACCTTTGTGGGTGCAAAAAATGGCAGCTTTAGTTGGTCAAGGGGACATTAAAGGCAATTTAGTATATATCTGCCAGCAAATACTAGATTTTTATCGGGAAGTGATACCCAGGTTAATGATGTTGCGATCGCGTGGGACGGCAATTCCAGAAATCTGTGATCAATTAGACTCAAAGCAGATTCGTGACGTTAACAGATTAACCACATTTTTAGAACAGGAAATTCAACAAGGAAGACTCAAAGGTGATGGAAAAACTATAGCTGTAGTTTTACTAGGTTCATTAATGAAATATGTTTTGTTAGAACAAACTCACCCTTCCGATTCTGAAAGCGATACTCTTTTTGTCCAGCAATTAATAGAGCTTATTTGGCAGGGAATAGCAGTAGAAAGTTAAAAATCAGGTTAAAAGTGAAAAAGCTGGTTTTACATTTGCTTGTTATTTTCGATGCACAGCACTTGCTAAGTTTTTAATTTTTGTTAAATTAATAAGTAACCACTTACATTTTATTAGTGTGAGCTATAATGGTAAAAAATGTCTAAATTAACAAAACAAGATTCAGTGTATTTACTTAAGCACATACTTAAACCCACCATCAAGCTCACCTGATTGGGTGATGTCATAAGCTAAATCACAAAAATAGTATAAATAAAAACCTTATTAAGATTAATTGCATTCTGCCACCAGTATTAAAGCGAAACCTTGGCAACTACTGATTTTTTAACTGCTTCATTTCTGACCTAAATTCCTCAAAAATCATTTTTAAAGGCTGATTAGTATGCTTCTGTACATAGAAATTCCCCTTATTGGCAAAAAAATCAAACATCCGTGGCGCTGGTTACTGGCTATCATGGCTAGTGGTGTGGTAGTTGTGGGAGCGATCGCCATTCCCAAACTGCAATCAGGAGAGAGAAAACAAGATATTAGCCAACTGACCGTACCCGTAGAAGCAAAAAGTATCACAGTCAGAATTACTGCATCTGGGAAAGTCCAACCAGTACAAAGCGTGAATATCAGTCCTAAAGGTGCGGGAATTTTAACAGCATTGGAGGTAGAACAGGGTGATTTTGTCGAGAAAGGGCAAATAATTGGCCGCATGGATAACTCAGAAATTAGAATGCGGATACTGCAATTTCAAGCCAACTTATCCCAATCCAAAGCCCAACTAGCCGAAGCGGAAGCGGGGAATCGTCCCGAAGATATAGCCCAAGGTAGAGCCAGGGTAGAACAAGCCCAAGCCCAATTAGAAATAGTCAAAGCCGGCAACCGTAATCAAGAAATTGAACAAGCCCAAGCACAGGTAGACTCAGCCAAAGCACAAGTAGAGCTAACCCAATCGAGAGTCAGACGCTATCAGAACTTAGCACAAGAAGGAGCGATCGCCAAAGATACCCTAGACCAATATATCAGTGAAGATAGACGGGCTAGAGCCAGTTTAGAAGAAGCACAACGGCGATTATCACTATTAAAAAGCGGAAATCGGAACGAAGATATCGAAAGACAACAAGCCGTAGTTGCACAAGAACAAGCAGGATTAAGAAAATTGCAAAATGGCTCTCGTCCCGAAGAAATTGCCAGATTAAGAGCATCTGTAATGTCAGCTACAGCCCAATTAAGACAACAACAAGTCCAGCTAGAAGATACCATTATCCGCGCTCCCTTTTCAGGAATTATTACTCAAAAATATGCCTCCCCAGGGGCTTTTGTCAGTCCGGCAGTTTCCGCTTCTAGTACAGCTTCAGCCACCTCAACATCAATCGTAGCTTTAGCCAGAGGATTAGAAGTTTTAGCCAAAGTTCCAGAAGTAGATATTCCCTACATTAAAGAAGGACAAAAAGTAGAAATTATTGCTGATGCTTATCCCGATGAAATTTTTTACGGTCGAGTGAAACTAATTGCCCCAGAAGCAGTAATTGAACAAAATGTTACCTCTTTTCAAGTGCGAATCAATATTGAAACAGGTTTAGATAAATTACGTTCAGGGATGAACATTAGTGAACTTATATTTATTGGCGACAACGTAGAAAATGCCTTGCTAATTCCCCAGGAAACCATTGTTACCGAACAAGGAAAAACTGGAGTAATGATTCCTGATAACAATAATAAACCTCAATTTCAACCAGTAACAATTGGAGCAAACTTAGATAATAAAATTCAAGTTCTCGATGGATTAAAAGCAGGCGATCGCGTCTTTATAGAATTACCAGAAGATCGCAGACCAAAACCAGCAGATTAAACATTCAAACAAAATTAAGAGATATGGACATATTAGAAAGCGTCAAAATGGCAACAACTACCCTGTTAGCCAATAAACTGCGGAGTAGTTTAACCATGCTAGGAATTATCATTGGTAATGCTTCAGTTATTGCCATGATTGGTGTTGGTGAAGGGGCACAAAAATTTGCTACTAGCCAATTTGAATCATTAGGTCCTAATACCTTATTTATCGTTCCTGGTAGTCCTAAACTGCGGGGTAGGGCTGTAACTGTTCCCAAAACCTTAGTTTTAGAAGATGCCAGAGCCATATCTAGACAAATTCGATCAGTGAAAGGAGTTGCACCGGAAATTAGTAACCGATTGACAATTAATTATCGGAATGAAACTACTACCAGTGGTGTACTTGGGACTAGCCCCGATTATCCCTTTGTGAGAAGTTTTGAAATAGAGAGGGGGAGATTTTTTAGTGAATTAGATGTAAAACGTAGCAGAACTGTTGCCGTTTTAGGACCAGAATTAGCGGAAAAACTTTTTGGTAAACAAAATCCTGTGGGGCAAAAAGTTCGTATTCAAAACGTGAGTTTTCAAGTTATTGGTGTGACTGTAGCTAAAGGTGCTTTTCTGGGTAGCAACCTTGATGATACAGCCTTTATTCCTTTAACTACAATGTCTAGCCGACTGGTGGGACGCACTTCCCCCTATGGTATTGACTTAACTTTAATTTCCGTAGCCGCTAAAGATGAAAATAGTATTAGTTCGGCTGAATTTCAAATTACAAATTTATTGCGTCTGCGTCACAAAATCACTTTAGAAGATGATTTTACAATTCAAACTCAGAAGAATTTGTTAGAAGTTGTGGGAACAATTACTGGCGGATTAACGGCAATGTTAGCAGCAATTGCTGGTATTTCTCTGTTAGTAGGTGGGATTGGAATTATGAATATTATGCTAGTTTCTGTAACTGAACGTACCCAAGAAATTGGATTAAGAAAAGCCATCGGGGCAACTCAGCAGGACATTCTTTTACAATTTATGATTGAGGCTGTAATTCTTTCTATTGCAGGTGGTTTATTAGGAATTGCTATTGGTAGCGGTGGAATTTTTTTAGTAGGTTTATTAACTCCTTTGGAGTCTACTATTTCACCTGTAGCTGTGATTTTAGCGGCTAGTGTTTCCGGTAGTATTGGTTTGTTTTTCGGTGTAGTTCCTGCCCGTCGTGCTGCAAAACTTGATCCAATTGTGGCATTGAGAACAGCGTAAGAAGGCAGAAGGGAAGAAGAGGCAGGAGGCAGAAGGATAAAATATTTTTGTTTGATAGAAAGTTGCGTAAATCTTAAGTTTTCAGAATCTCAAAGCATTTTAAGGGGAATCATAATGACTGATATCTTAACTGTAAATAATCCTCATTTACCCAGTCCTGAACCACAAACGGGAATTATTCGATTAGAGAATATTTTTAAAGTTTATGGTATGGGTGAAATCGAAGTTAGGGCTTTAAATAATGTCAATTTGAGCATAGAAGAAGGCGAATACTGTTCAATCATGGGTCCTTCTGGTTCTGGGAAATCTACAGCTATGAATATTATCGGTTGTTTAGATCGTCCCAGTTCAGGAAATTATTATTTAGATAACGTTGATGTGGCCAAAATGGATGATAGCGAATTGGCACATATTCGCAATAAAAAATTAGGGTTTGTGTTTCAACAATTCCATTTATTACCCCAATTGACAGCTTTAGAAAATGTCATGCTGCCGATGGTGTATGCTGGTGTGAATGTGAATGAAAGACGCGATCGCGCAAGGGAAGCGTTAATTAAAGTCGGTTTAGAAAAACGCCTGAATAATAAACCCACCCAGCTATCAGGGGGACAACAACAAAGAGTAGCGATCGCACGTGCCATTGTCAACCGTCCAGTTGTACTGCTTGCAGATGAACCCACCGGCGCGTTAGATTCCCAAACCACACAAGAGGTTTTAGACATTTTTACCGAACTTAACGCTAGTGGAATTACCGTAGTCATGGTGACACATGAACCAGAAGTTGCACGGCAAACTAAACGCATAGTTTGGTTTAGAGATGGACAAGTTGTACATTCTCATTTAACACCAGCAGAATTTAATCAATTGATGGTGGCTTAATTATGTATCCTAGCTGAAAATGAATTCTCCAGCTAATAGTCACAATCGCCTTAATCTGATGACAATCATAAATTTTCTGAAATATAATTTATTTAATTAGTAAGCTTTAGCTTACTTTAACTATGAGCCTCAGAATTCATTCTGAGGCGGTCTAGTTAGCAAAATGCTGATAGAGGAATTACAAATACTTGGCTAACAACAATTGTAATTTTTCCTTAGTAGCCTCTGGTGCTTTGTTCAAATCGGTTAAAATCGCATTTTTTAAAGCTGAATGTGCATCACTGGGGGGTAATTTTTCGCTTAACCGTTTGACAGTTTCTAAAATTACCTTTTGGGCATTAATGGCATTTTTTTGTAAGTTACCAATTACCATTTCTACAGTTACACTATCATGGTCTGGATGCCAACAATCATAATCGGTAACTAAGGCTAAAGTTGCATAAGCAATTTCCGCTTCTCTAGCTAACTTAGCCTCTGGTAAATTAGTCATCCCGATAATTTTCGCGCCCCAACTGCGGTATAAATTAGATTCAGCTTTGGTAGAAAATGCGGGACCTTCCATACAGACGTAAGTACCGCCCCGGTGTAATGTGACATTTGGTAAATCTAGAGATGCGATCGCCTCTGTTAACACTCCCGCTAAATTGTGGCAAATGGGATCACCAAAAGCGATATGTGCTACAATCCCCTCACCAAAAAAAGTAGAAACTCGGTTTTTAGTGCGATCGATAAATTGGTCAGGGACAACCATATCTAAAGGTTTTGCTTCTGCCTGCAACGAACCCACCGCACTGGCTGAAATTAAATATTCTACACCTAATGTTTTCATCGCATAGATATTAGCACGGAATGGTAACTCGGAAGGTGATAAAGTATGATTACGTCCGTGACGAGCTAAAAAAGCCACTTTCATTCCCGCCAAGTTGCCTACAATTAAAGCATCAGAAGGATCACCGAAAGGCGTTTCTATCCGTACTTCTTCAATATCTGTGAGTGCTTCCATTTTATACAAACCACTACCACCAATAATCCCAATTTTCACGCCTGCCATACTTTTCCGCCTATGATTGACTAAAGTGCTAAGTTATTTTACCGATAACGGGAGTATTTGGGTAGGAACAATATAGTTATTAGTCAATTGTAATGATTCAGTAAAGTTACCAATGCTAACTTTGTAAAATCTTGTTATGTTTTAATTGTGAGTTTTAAAAGTTGTGTAAAGCTCAGGTAGGAATAATGCAAGCCACAGATCATCACAACCCACCCAAATTAGCGACAGTTTTAGAACGAGTCTTTAAAATTCGGCGAGTTACCCGTCAGGATCAACAATTAATGATGTATAGTCTCAGTTCTCAAGAATTAAATGAGAATGATAGATTACAAATAAGTAAAGTATTTGATGGTTTGAAAAGTGGCTTAATTAAAGTCGTTGATTAAGCAATACTTCGGAGAATTTTTAGAGCGAAGCCACAAAGCTTACAGCGTATGGAGTCTAGGAAATGTCGAATTAAATACAACTCAGGTGCAGACTTGACTTTGATTTAATTATTGTTGGTAACTCAAAGCCTTAGAGGATAAGCGATACAGCTACCGAAAAGTGTCCGAACTATTGATAATAGTCAACTTTAATATTTTTTATATACAGCTAAATCCGGTATTATAGTGTTATACTTTTACTAAAGAGCTTGTTTTAATCAGTAAAACAATTTATAGCTAGTATTTTCACTGCTCTATAAAAGTATGAATAGTCAATTAGACTCAACTCTTGAGCGTTATGAAGCTTCGCTAAAAAACATTGCTAACATATCCTCTACTACGGATACTAACCAAATATTGGCAGTTTTAAATGCACGAGATGCAGTACATAATGCTTTGAAAGAGGCAAGGAATATCCCTAATAGTAGATTGGAAAAAATCATAGAACTGGATGAGCATCTCAGGAATAATGCTGAACGAATTACCAAAGCTGTTAACAGCAAAACAGCAGACAACTTGCAATCTTGGCGTGAGAGTGTCCAACCTAGTGCAGAGGCTTGGTGGTGGAAGTTAGATACTATTGCACCCCACCCTTGGGATAGTTGGGATTGGTTGTGGATTTGTCTCAATATTGTTGGATGGACTGCCAATATAAGTTTATTAGTGAATATTGCTACTCGCTTTTTAGGTGGTGGAGTTGGCTTATTGGGAGCAGCAGCCGTTACTTTACCTAGTTTTTTGGCCTTGCTACAAGCAGGAAGCCAATTTACTACAACTGGTCAAGAAGCATTTGATAAGTTTCTAGACAAAAAAGTTCCTAAGCAATACCACCAAGAAACAAAGCTACTTTCTACTTTGATGATGTCAGGCGCACTAATTGTTTTTTGGTTGGCTTTACCATCTATTTCTGATATCTATAACCATAATGGATTAAAGAATTATGATAAAAAAAATTTAGGAGCAGCAGAACAGGATTATCTGCAAGCCATTTCTTTGGACTCAGATAATATTGAAGCTCATTATAATCTGGGCGTTCTCTACGAAGAATGGCAAGATTTAGAGAAAGCTAAAAAAGAATACCAAATTGCTCTTTCAGGAGATTTGCCAGAAGCTTATAACAATCTATCTCGTTTGTATATCCAAGAGAAAAAATATCCTCAAGCTGCTGCATTGTTAGCAAGAGGTTTAGTATTAGCTCAGAAGAAAAATAGTCATCCAGAAATTAGTTATAGTTTGTTTAAAAATTTAGGATGGGTAAGATTAGAACAAGGGAGGGAAGAAGAAGCACAGCAAGTTTTGCAAGCTGCAACAGGTATTGCTAAAAATCCAGAAGCAATAAAGTATATTAATAATCCTGGTGCTGCACATTGTTTATTAGCACAAGTTTTAGAGAAGCAGAAACAATCGACAGCAATATCACAATGGCATCAATGCGCTCAACTTGGCTCAACTTTAAATCCTGATGAGGATAATTGGCTACATATAGCACAGAAAAAAATTCAAAGGAAAACAAAATGATACAAGATAATTTGCAATTTAAAACTCTTTTTGGCACTATTATTGCCCTAATCTTGATAACATTATCTGCGCCTAGCTTTGCTCAAGAAGGAGGATTGATTTTTATTTTTGAAGTAAAAGGTAATGTACAATTTAAGTCATCAAAGTCGCAAAATTACCAGAAAGTATATGGAGGAGAATTATTGAGTAGTTTCGATAAGTTACGTTTGGAAAAAGGAGCATCTGTGAAAATTCGTTGTGACAACTTACAAATTTCCAATATTGACTCTCCCGGTGAATTTGATATTGCTAAAGGTTGTTCTTCATCGTCAAGAGTCATTTTAACAAGACCAAATGCAATGACAAGACGTGCTAGTGGAAGTAGGTAATTAAATCTTATAAAACTATGCAGAAATATTGGCAATTAACAACCATTTATAAAACTATTATTGTTCTAATCTTAACAACATTAGTTGCACCTAGTTTTGCACAAGAAGGGAGACTGATTTTTATTTCTGAGGTTAAAGGAAATGTAAAGTTCAAGCAACCAATTTGGAAAAGCTACCAGACAGCGTATGGTGGTGAGTTATTAGGTGGTTCTGATAAACTACGTTTAGTAAAAGGTGCATCTGTAAAAGTTATTTGTGACAACTTGCAAGTTTGGACTCTCAATTCACCAGCAGGGTTAGCGCATCTCAAACGCTCTTGACAAGCGGATTGAGAAAACTATTGGTGTTGAAGTAAAAAAACAAAAGGTAGGCTAGGATATAACCTATGTAGCCAGAAGCACTGACCCATGCCAACAGGATTTGAGAAAAA
>DATGXB010000264.1:0-16756 GCA_035299225.1 Nostocaceae cyanobacterium
GGCAGAGGAGATGAAGAGGCAGGGGGGCAGGGGGCAGGGGGCAGAGGAGAAAATAAGAATTAATTCCTAATTACCTGTTGCCTGTTGCCTATTGCCTATTCCCTGTTCCCTATTGCCTATTGCCTATTGCCTATTCCCTGTTCCCTGTTCCCTGTTCCCTGTTCCCTGTTCCCTGTTCCCTGTTCCCTATTCCCTGTTCCCTGTTCCCTGTTCCCTGTTCCCTGTTCCCTGTTCCCTAGTTAGATTATGAATCAGTGGCTACCTTTTAACCTCAAATTGCAAAAGCTGCGGACAAAGTTACTTAATGATCCTTATTATCGGTTACAATCTGGGGAAGAAATACAATTAGCGGCACAACTGGGAATTAGTATTGATGCTAATCAAGCTACGGTTGATGATTGGTTGAGATTACCTGGTTTGTCAATTCATCAAGCGCGATCGCTAGTTGAACTTTCTAAGGCTGGTGTAAAGTTTTACTGTATTGAGGATGTCGCGGCGGCTTTAAGCGTTCCTGTACAACGGCTAGAACCCTTACAGCCATTAATTAATTTTAGTTACTATGATGATGAATCTTTAGTTTTACCTGGATGCTTAGTTAATCCCAATACTGCTACAGTAGAGAGTTTAGCTAAAGTACCATTTATAGATTTAACTTTAGCTCAAGCGGTGGTAGAAAATCGCCAAGCTCAGGGAAAATATCAGAATTTGGTAGACTTTCAACAAAGATTAGCATTATCTGGAGAGGCGATCGCTCAGTTAATGTATTATCTCCGATTTTAGAGAAGAATGCAGAAAGAAAGGGAAGAAAAAGAGGATTTTGGATGGAGTGAGGAAGTAAATTATTTCCCCCCTGCACCCCGCACCTAAACTAAACCCAGTCTATCCAGAGGCCAAAAGCGGAATGTGGCACGACCGATGATATAATCTTGTGGTACAAAACCCCAGTAGCGGGAATCATTGCTATTGTTGCGGTTGTCTCCCATGACAAAATATTCACCTGCTGGAACTTGGATTGGGGGAAATGGTTGATTAGGTGGTTCTGCGATATAATCTTCTGATAGGGGTTGACCGTTGAGATACACTTTACCAGCAGATATATTCACCACTGTTCCCGGTGTACCAATCACCCGCTTAATGAAAGCTTGAGTTTTGGGATATCCGCGACGTTGTAATTCTTCCGGTGACTGAAAAACAACTATGTCTCCAGTTTTGGGAGGGTGAAAGCGATAAGAAACTTTTTCTACCACTAAGCGATCGCCTGTGAGCAAAGTGGGAAACATAGATTCAGAAGGGATGAGTCGGGGTTCGGCAATAAAACTACGGATGAAAAGAGCCAAACCCAAAGCGATCGCTATTAGAATAACATTTTCTCGCCAACTACGCCAGCCTTGGGATGTTGGTTCCTGGACTTTAGATGTATTTTTTACATCACTTTCGTGAGAAGTCATAGAAGTTTTCAGCTAATTAACAAATTTGTACAAATACCTTGACTGTTTTGAATTTTAAGGTATAATTGCGAGCCAAGGGGATTTTGTGTTACACAACAATCAAATTGAACATAAAACAACGAAACCTCTCAAAATATTTCACACTTATCACAGATAATCAAGATTATCACAGATTTTAATTTGTAGGGTTGTAAATTTAGAAAAAGGTTGTTTGCTGCTTTGTCACTTAAGTAAAGAACAAGTTTTTTGAATAAATAAGAACTCTATCTTCTGGTAGATAAATTTAGCGTTTATTAAGTTATATATTTATCAGTATATAAATCTGAAAAATAAATCAACTAGATTTTTAAATTTTTCTTTTCTACAAAGTTTCTCCGCTAAATCTCTATTCTCTCTACCCCAAGAGAGATGTAGAAGCTCCCTATTTATCCTCTATAGTTGCACTTCTGTGTGTAAGCTATAGAGGAATTTTTCTCAATTAGCTCAAACTAACTGTAAATTAATTTTTGAAAACGTTGATCTGATTTGATATCATCAAAATCTATGTCATTAGCAGCATCTTCTCGATAATTGGGGTTAATTTGAATTGCGGTGATTAAACTAGATAAAGCTGGTTCAATTTGTCTTTGGAGTGCGTAACAAGCAGCTTTATTATAATGGGAACTAGCATAATCAGGTTTAATTTGTAAAGCTTGGTCAAAAGATGCGATCGCTTCTTCATCTCTTCCCAATCTTACCAAAGTATAACCTCGTTTATCCCAAATTTTACAGGAATCGGGTTGATATTGTAAAGCCTCATCAAAAGATGCGATCGCATCTTCATACTGTTCTAATTCTATCAGAGATAAACCCCGATTTAACCAAGCTACCGGATCATCACGTTTAATTTTGATAGCTTGAGTAAAACATTTAAAAGCATTTTTATGCTTACCTAAATAACCCCATGCTACACCCCGATCACACCAAGCTTGATGATAGTCAGGGTTGATTTTCAGTGCTTCATCATAGGATGCGATCGCATCTTCAAATCTCCTTAACTTACCCAACACAATACCACGTTTTAACCAAATTGTAGCCTCTTGCGGCTGAATTTTTACAGCCTGATCATAAACATTCAAAGCTTCAGCAAAACGTTTTTCTAAAAATAGATTATCACCTTGATTTACATATTCCTCCGCATTATCTTCTAACTCAGGTTGTGCGGGTATTGTTTCCACATCAGCAACAAGTGCGGGTGAAACAGTTTCGCTAGTTTCTACAACTTCAGTTTCTACAACTTCTCTAGTTTTTACTGTAGTTACTTCTTCCGTGACAGAAGTAATTATTGGTTGAATTTCTGCTAAATCTTGTAAAATTAAATTTTTGCGATTTTCAGCATCTAACTGTAACTCTGACACCCGTTTCACAAACTCAGATTCTAACTTTTCCAACTGTTCCCAAATCTGGAATTTTTGCTGTTGGTTAGCTTGTTGTAATTCCGCAAACTGAGCAGTAAACTCAGCACCAGATTGTGCTAAATTCTCAATAATAGATTTTTGCTCTTCCTGAAACTCAGCACCAGATTGTGCTAAATTCTCAATAATAGATTTTTGCTCTTCCTCTGCTTCCCTTTGTAACTCCGAAAGTTTAGCAACAAACTCACTTTGTAACTTCGCTAAATCTGCAAAAACACCCTCTTTTTGATTTTCCCCAGCTTGTTGTAAATCCCAAGCCGATTTAGTTAAACTCTCAATAAGTGCTTTTTGACGTTTCTGTGCTTCCGTTTCTATCTCCGCAAGTTTAGCAGCAAACTCATTCTGTAAATTAGCTAAATTTGCAAAAACACCATCTTTTTGATTTTCCGCAACTTGTTGTAAATCCCAAGCTGATTTAGTTAAACTCTCAACCAGAGATTTGCGCTGTTTTTGCGCTTCCGTTTGGATTTCCGCAAGTTTAGCAGCAAACTCACTTTGTAAATTAGTTAAATCTGCAAAAACACCATCTTTTTCCACTTCCGCAGTTTTTCGTAACTCCGAAAATTGAGCAGCAAACTCAGCCGCAGATTGTGCTAAACTCTCAATTATAGATTTTTGACGAGCTTCCGCTTCACCCTGTAACCCTGATAATTTAGCTGTAAAATCAGCTTGTGAGTGAACTAAACTAGCGAAAGCATTTTGTTTTTGAACTTGAGTATCCCCTTCTAACTCAGTAATTTGCACCTTCACACCTTCATTTAACTTGTGCAAATTCTCCAGCATTGCTTCACTTTGATTTTTTGCAGTTACTTCTAATTGTGATAATTGTTCCGTTAACTCAGTTTGTAACTGTACCAAACTTTCGATAATTATATCTTTTTGCTTTTGAGCATCAGCCGAAAACCCATGAAATTGAGCCGTTAAATCAGAACTATAATTTTCAATATTTTCAACAGCTATATTTCGCTTACCTTCTACATCTAATTGTAACTCAGCTAACCTTTGAGCGAAAGTATTTTCTAACTGTTGAAACACATTATTAGTATAATCCCCTTGGTTTTGAGCAGCAGTATATAAATCATGCAATTGATTTTCAAGCTGTGACTCCAGTGATTGAATCCTTGCTTGAGCCATTTTTACTTCAGCTTCCAAAACCGTCAAAAATTCCTGTTTAGATTTAGGTAAATCAGAAAGAAGAATAGAAACATTTTCCTCCTCTCCCTGAATTTTAGATTTTAAAGAATTAACTTCCTGTTCTAATTCTTGAGTAATTTCCTTAGCAGCTTGAACAATTACCCCTGCTTCTTGTTTAACATTATTTAGCTGAAATTGTAAATTTTCCATTCCCTGTAATTGCTTCGTTCCCTGTTCTACAATTTCTCGAATCGCAGCACGACGAAAAAACCATAAAATTGCTAACAAAGCCACAGGAAATAAAGTTAAAATAGTTAAACAGATATTGAGTAAAACAGTAGTTCGAGCAAAAGAACGTTCAAAATCAGATTGTGCTTGCTGTTGAGTGCGTCTTTCTCCCCGTAATCGGTTTAATTCTTGTCGTTCTTGGTTATTAAGTGTTTGAGCAGAAGCAGAAGATAATAAACTTTCTCCACCAACTAAACCAACCGATAGCAGCACAGGTGAAAAGAAAATTGCACCTTTTAAAGCTAAAGTTAAAAATATGGGGTTTTTACTCTTCATAACACCTTCCCTGACTATTGGTTAGTTTTTGAAGTTGCATATCTATATGTTATCTATCATAATTGATTAGTAAAACAGGTTGGAGGGTAGAATTTTGAAATCCCAAAATTTTTAATTTTTAATTGTTCCCTATTCCCAGTATTTTTGCCAATCATCTTTAAACACCTGTTGTAATTTTTTCATATACCCATCAGTTTTAATCTTCACCATCCACAAAGAAGCTTGATTTTTTCCACCTTTGCACACCACACCTTCACCAACCCCATATTTACCCTGTCGCACTTCATCCACAAATTTACTCGTCAACTTCCCCCGATAAACTACCCGTGCAATCTTTAACTTACCAAAATCTTGCACAAATTGCTCAGGGTGGATGATGTTCGTATAAATTTGCACATCAAACAATATCAACTGCTTGATATCCTCTGGTTTGTGCATTCCCGCAAAGGAGTTAATACCGAAAAACTCAGTAAAAACGGTAATTTCAGGACTATGGTATAATGGGTTTTCCCGAAAAATCTGCTCTAGAGGTTGTGCGAAATCTCGTAAAAATAGCTGTGGTGCGTCTTCTAAACCCGGATGAGCAGCATTAAACTCCGCTATCCCCATCCTATCAAAATCGAATCTATCCCGTCTAGTCCCAAATCCATACCACCCCAACTCATCCTCCCAAACCCAATGCAGATTTGTCCCATCATACTTCTCAAACGCGACACACTTTTCTACAGGATAATTTTTACTATCCGCAATTTTCGGATAAGCTAATTTAATCTTGACCATTTTTTTAATTTTATATTGATACTAACCTCAATAAAAAATAGTGTATTGATTCAATGTGCACCGAAATTTTTTATTTTCTGAATGAGAAAAATCAGATGTAACTAGAATCAAATTATCTCAAAAAGCACGCAACACTTATAATCTGGTGATAGGTGATGGCAAAACGCTTAATTTTTGCGATTGTTATCTGTGAATACTATTAAATAATACCCCCAAACACAGCAGCAAACACAATGTTCATTTTGTTTTCTTTTTTGACTCTATTTTCCGCAAGATAACTGAACCATAAGATGATTGACTATACTCAACATCAACAACATAATAGCGATCAGTTCCTACAGAAATCACTCTGCCAGCAAATACATCCTCAACGCGTGACTCCTCAGAAGCGATGTTATAGATTGTAAGTTGTGCAGCCATACGACGTGCTATCACACCCTGATCATCTGGTAATTCCCTTTCCCAAATATTAGAAACACCTACCAAATGTTTGGAAAGTTCTCTTTGTGTAGTTTCTCTAATTGTCTTATCACTAATCATAGGTTTCTCCAAAGAACTAGAGGATGAAGGTTCTCTTGATGGCTTAAGTATTTGCGTGGTACTAGTCGTTGGCATTGTACACGCCATTCCTCCCCAAGCAATTATCACTACACAGATAAATTGTTTATCAACCATTAATACTAACCTCAGCGAAGAAGTCACAAAATGTTTTGAGGTTCACCCAACCATCAGCGTTTGGGTGGGTCGTTCCCCAAGGATTGAACAGCTTTATTCTGTCCTGGGATTGATCTATGTCTATGACAACATAAGCATGTTTGTAGTGCATACCACTTGTACTACGATATACCACTTCCGCCTCTAGTGACGCTTTTTCTCCGCTGGGTGAAATAACTGTTATCATCCGTTTATTCTCCTTTGCCAAGCTCAAAATAATCATCAGAGCTTTTGATTCCATCGGTTTGAATTTGACTAGTTTTCCGCCTATCATCTCTTCGATTGTATTTCCAGGATAACCACCCTTTTCAATTACATCCATACCACCCTTTTGCTGTGTATAAGCTTTTTCAATGATGAGTGGCCAAAGAGCATTTCTTCTTACATTGCCATGTTTACCATTAATTGGAAACTCTGCTGTAACCGTTTGTCTAACCGGGTTTCTGCTGTTGCCCATCCCATCGAATGCTACAGTATAAGTGCCATTCCTGTTATCATGGATCATGTTAACTATTTTCTGAGGAGCATTTTTAACGATCGCTGCTATTGCCGCAAATAGAAAGCAGTTTAGAGCTCCACCTTGTGAAACGTCTTCCAAACTGGGTGGGAGATCATTTCCATTTTTATCTTTAGCCCAAAGAGTTGCTCCTTTTATACGATACGTACGCGGTTGTAGTCTAGGATGAAGCAGTCTTCTTCTATTATTTTGCTGCCTTCTTTTATTATTATCCTTACGTTGAATAACTGAATCAACAGAGCTATTCATGATGGTGTTGGCACTCATATCTGCTTTCCACCACTGTTCTTTGAACCGGAGTGGTGTTTCTTCCTCCGATTCCTGACGTTGAATCCTATTCTCCAAAGGTTTCAAGCTAATTTGTTGGTCTTCCTGCTCTTCTTTTGTTGATATGGGGCTATTCATGATGGTGTTGGCACTCATATCTGCTTTCCACCACTGTTCTTTGAACCGGAGTGGTGTTTCTTCCTCCGATTCCTGACGTTGAATCCTATTCTCCAAAGGTTTCAAGCTAATTTGTTGGTCTTCCTGTTCTTCTTTTGTTGGTACAGATGGAGGTTCAGGTGCGTGAATACGTTGCACTACTTCCTGTGCTACTTGATCCGCTTCTTGCTCGTATTTGTCACCAATTTCACCTATGCTGAGTTTTCGCTGTATCGTAGGTATTTTGGGGGTTGGGCGATAAGTAACTATAGATGAATCGTGGTAATTGCCATCAGATGCTATAATTTTTTCATATTCTTTGGCTGATATTGGCTCTCTTTCTTGCTGTTTGGTTTGTACAACAAACTTGCGCGGTGCAAATTGGTTTGTTGTTGCTGTATGAGCAGATTTGGACGAGTTTTGATTACTCCGATGTTGTTTGCTGTACATTCTTTGATTAGAAAATGCTTAGTGATAATTTAGTTCTGTATATTCATAACAGACCTATATGTAATATGGCATATTTCTTTTCAAGAAAGTAGCATATTTAACTTAATTTTCATAAATATAAAGTTTTGGTAATACTATAGAATGTGGCTTTTACCACTAAAACGGTAAAAAATAAACTGATCTTGTTCACAAAATTATTTCATTTGAACTGGTTAAGAACATTTTCTCAATCCCACCGTCTACAAGTTGATGCAGTCTTGAAAAACAATATCTAAACTATGAAACCTAGACAAAACATGGCTTGTCCCCAAAGGTTGCTTATCAGTGTCAGCCTTATTGCTACCGTATTAACACCTTATGCTGCGCTTGCTAACCCTCCGAGGAATCCAGATAAAACCGTTAATTGTGATATTCTGGTGGTGGGTGGTGGTCTTTCTGGTGTTGCGACGGCTTACGAGGGGTTGCTGTTAGGTCGCACGGTTTGTTTAACGGAAATTACTGACTGGTTGGGGGGTCAAATTTCTGCACAGGGAACTTCAGCATTAGATGAAAGACCGACCCAAAGACAGTTACAATTTTATTCGCGGGGTTATTCGGAACTGCGAAACCGCATTCAACGCAAATATGGAGAACTTAACCCTGGTGACTGTTGGGTAAGTGACTCTTGCTTTCTTCCGGGTGATGCTCATCAAATTGTTACCCAAATGTTGAAGGATGCAGAGAAAAAGGGTCGGGGTAAATTACAATGGTTTCCAAATACGGTAATTAAGGATTTAGCTATTAGTCAAGATGGGAAGATTATTAATAGTGCTGTAGCAATTCAACATCAACCAACAAAAAATGCTCCACCAATTAATACTTTTACTTTATCTCAAAACATTGAAGACGCTTATAACTATCAAAATTCTGATAGGTTTAATAAAACAATTATCCGTTTTGTCCCGAAACAAACCCAAGGTACTGCCCCAAAATGGTATGTTGTAGACGCAAGTGAAACCGGGGAAATTATCGGTTTAGCTGATGTTCCTTATCGTTTGGGGATTGATGCGCGTTCTTATCTAGAACCTTCTTCATCAAGTGCAGGAAATAACCCTTATTGTACTCAGGGTTTTACTTACACTTTTGCAATGGAGGCTACAGAAACACCGCAACAAATAGCAATACCTGATTTTTACAACCAATACGCACCATATTTTAGTTATGAGTTAAAACGGTTAGCAAATTATGATTTAGTATTTACTTACCGTCGCATCTGGAGTCCGAAAAAAGGTAAAGCGGCCAAATTTGGTGGAATTGGTTTTACAATGCCTACACCTGGGGATATTTCTATGCAAAACTGGACTTGGGGTAATGATTACCGTCCAGGTACAGCCGAAGATAATCTAATTTATACTCGCCAACAGTTACAAGCTACAGGTCAGTTACAGCCAGGGGGTTGGATGGGAGGACTGCGAACTGAGACTTTACGCAAAGGTGAGGAACACGCATTATCTTATTTTTACTGGTTATATGGGGGAAATACTGATTCTCAACTGGGTGCAGGGGTGAAGCAACCACAGCCAAATGTGCGTTTGTTGACTGGGTTAAATTCTCCGATGGGGACGGTGCATGGTTTGTCTAAGTATCCCTATATGCGGGAAGGTCGGCGTATTATTGGCCGTCCTAGTTGGGGACAACCGGAGGGTTTTGGGATTTGGGAAATTGATATTTCCCGCCGTGATTATAATGATCCGTATTACAAAAATACCTTGCCTGCTGATATGTATCGCAGATTAAGGGCAGCATTAGCAGGTTTAGAAGCGACATCGGTAATTAGTGGCGCAACACCACCAGATAAGGCTTTGCGGCGGACTCGTTCTACTATTTTCCCTGATGCGGTGGGTATTGGTCACTATGCGATTGATTTTCATCCGTGTATGGAAAAAAGTCCAGCAGAAGCACCGGGAAATAAGGAACGGGAGGGAGAAAGACGGGGTGCTGGTCAAGCTTATCCGTTTCAAATTGCGCTCAGGGCTATGATTCCCCAAAAAATTGATAATTTAATTGTGGGGGGTAAAAGTATTGCTACTAGTCATATAGCTGCGGCGGCTTATCGGGTGCATTCTTTTGAGTGGTCTGCTGGTGCTGCTGCGGGTACTGTGGCGGCTTTTGCGCTGAAAAATAATATTGCTCCCTATCAGTTGGTTGATGAGTTGCCAAAACCTGAACCACAGTTAGCGGTGCTAAAACGACTTTTGGAGCAGAATGGCAACCCGACGGCTTTCCCGGATACTTCTATTTTTAATCAGAATTGGGAAGATTGGAGGTAGTCATTGGTCATTAGTCATTAGTCATTAGGGAACACTTCAACTGCACTCAGTGCAGTGCAGGGAATAGACAATAGACTAATTCTTCTTTCCCCCCTGCTCCCTGCTCCCTGCTCCCGTTCGACTTCGCTCACGGAACGCCTGCCTCTTCCCCTGTTCCCTGACCTAAATGCTTTAAACTAGAAATTTGAAGTGTAAGTTTGCAAAACCTCGTTGTTAGATTGTTCTATGGTGACTAAACTTGCCTCTATTTACGGGATGGCTACAGCTCCGACTGTAACTCCTGAAAAGACTAATCAGGTTGTCCGCAAACCTTATCCTAATTATAAAGTGATTGTGTTGGATGATGATTTTAATACTTTTCAACACGTTGCTGAGTGCTTGATGAAGTATATTCCGGGAATGAGTAGCGATCGCGCCTGGAAGTTGACAAATCAGGTACACTATGAAGGACAAGCGATAGTCTGGGTTGGGCCTCAAGAACCTGCTGAATTTTATCATGAACAACTAGGCCGCGCTGGCTTAACTATGGCCCCTTTAGAACCAGCTTAAAACTCTTAAATTTATGGACAAACCCGCCGATGGTAGACTTGTTTGGAATCACTCTACCCATATCTCTGGTTTAATTCCTATTTTAGAACGCCTGTGCCAACAAAATGGCATTCAAACTGTAACACCAGCAGTTATTAGCAGAGTGAAAGGTCATTGTCCGAAAATGCAGTTACGGGTGTCTGTACCTATTCGCGGCGGTTTTAAGTTGCTGGCACGTCAAGGTAAGACTGTACAAGAAGTGTTTGTCCTCACTACTTTAGCACAGGAACAACTGGAATTAGCGATCGCGATCGCTATGAAAAATACATGACAATTTTTTCCTATATCTCAAGCGGAGTTAACTGTTAGCTCCGCTTTTGATTTTAACCTATTCCTCGACTTGCTCATGCACAGCAAATTTATGTAATGGCAAACTCAAAATACAAGAAAATGTTAAAAAATATGACAATGCTGTAGTAATTTTTAATGTCATTGTTAAGCCTTCCCAGTCGGGTATTAGCAGTTTTTCTATGCCAAAAGCTATGCAATACACTAACCAATAGGAAAAGCTCATTCTTAATAAAATTTCTTCTGTTTCTTGGGCATCATCTTTAGGTTTCTGCTTTTCTCTCAACAATAATAACCCCGCAATACAGGCAACAGCAGACAAAGCCACAACAAAATCATGACACAAGATATTTACTGAACCCATGACACCTATCCCAATATCTCAAGTTTTCTTATAGTCATTCAGTCTAAAGGTATAACACCAAAGATTGTCCAAAATAGTTACAAACTGCAATAGTTGATCTATTTTTTTGTAAATAAATGCAACAAAAAGTTTTTTTAAATAAATTTTGTCTTTTTAGCTCACAATTCTAGATTTTTTATTTAAGAATAAGGATTTTTGTTTCTATAATTGAGAAAAGGGAATATTAGCCTAAATTAACAGGGTTGGTCTTGATTTTCACAAGCACCAATACTTACCCAGCTACTAGAACCATCGCTCCAATGTTCTTTTTTCCATATAGGTGTGTTATGTTTTAATGTATCAATGGCGTATTGACAAGCAGCAAAGGCTTCACCACGATGGGGACAACCCACAGCTACTAAAACGCTGATTTCACCAATATTTAACCGCCCAATACGATGATGAATCACGATGCGATTTACATCCAACCAGCGATCGCGTATTTGTGCCGCAATCTGGTAAAATATCTGTAAGGCCATAGGTTCGTAAGCTTGGTATTCTAAGGCTACTACAGGTTTACCATCTGTTTGGTTACGTACCATTCCACTCATCACCACAATCGCACCATTTGCAGGATCATCAGCTTTTTTGTATATTTCTTCTAACAACAGTGGTGCAATGGTAATGGCAAAACTGTCTTCTGTTCTAGGTTTGAGAGAAAAATTAAGTTGGCTTTGCATGATTGATTTTCATTCAAACTTTAATTAATGAGAAATTGTTGTTTATCAGTTTTTCAACAATAGATATTTTTTATTTATTTACAGCCCGTTTCAGGTAAATGAGTTACAAATTTTTAGAACAAACCCTTATACAAAGAGACTTTCAACCCTGTTAAGAGTTCCCTGTTCCCTGCTGTAGTAATTTTATCGTAAAAATTCCTCTAATGTCATTTAGCTAGTAATTTTGTTAAACTCAACTCATAGAGAATTTTATTAGCCATATCCTAAGTATACAAATATTTCAATCATAATATTTTAAAATAAAATGCCCAAATTTCTAAACTTTTGCAAAAATATTGTAGTGCAGCGTGGCGGAAATAACTAGCCATCGAAACCTTATTAAAAACCAGTTAAATCAACTTTCTTACCTCCTGCCTCCTGCCTCCTGCCTCCTGCCTTCTTGCAGTAGAGATGTAAGCTGTAACTCCTCTACACTACGGGAAATTGATTTATAGATTCTTACAAAAGCAAAGATGCTCCCTGTTAACTAGCCCAGTTTCTAGGAAAAAATTATAAATTAAACATCCGCTACAGATTCCTTAGAACGCATTTTTTGAACTATTCCTAAATCAGTATTAGGGTTTTGTACCACATCTAAAAATAATTCTTCATACTTTTCTAAAGCTTGTTCAGATGAATAACGTTCTATTGCAAACTTTCTTCCTCTTTTTCCTAGTTTAACTGCTAAATCAGGATTTTGATATATTTCTAAAATTGCATTAGCTAAAGCTGCGGGTGCTTCTGCTTCTACAACTAAACCTCCTCCACTTTCTCGAATGGCTTTTGCTGCTGTACCATTGGCAGGAACTGAACCAATAATAGGACTACCACTTGCTAAAAGTAAAGGTATTTTAGAGGGCATATTAAAATCAATTACATTTTGTTTTTGCACTACCAAACCAACATTAGCAGCCGCTAACATTTGCGGTAGTTTTTCTCTTGGTTGTAAAGGTAGCAATAAAACATTATCTGCACCGCAAGCTAAACAATATTCTTGTAATCTTGCTAAAGCTGTGGGTTCACCAGCAATCACAAAAGTAATTTCGGGAATGTGTCGCAGTCGGGAAGCTGCTTCTATAACTGTTTCTAAACCTTGGGTTAGGGCAATATTTCCTGAATACAGAACAACAAATTTTCCTTTTAATTGATGTTCACAAATCCAATGGTTTTCTTGTTTGGGAATAGGACGAATACAATTAACATCTACCCAATTAGGAATACATTTAATCTTGGTAATTGGTACTCCTTTACTGACTAAGTTATCGCAAAATCCGTCTGCGATCACACTAATTGTATGGGACATTCGATAAGCAAATTTTTCCAAAGCGGCTAAAGTGCGAATCATCCATTTATTTTTTAATAACCCCACCCGTATAGCTGCATCGGGGAGAATATCTTGCACATTTAGCACCACTGGACAGTTATAAATCCAACCTAAGAAAAATGCTGGTAAAGTAATTAACAAAGGTGGAATGGTGAGAATAATTAAGTCTGGCTGTTTGCCTTTGAAAGCTTGAGGTAAACTACTAAATACAAAACTTAATTCCAGTAATAATCGATCTATTAAGTTTGGTTTAGACTTAATTCTTAGATAACTACGCTGAATAACAACACCATTTCTTTCTTCGGTTAAAAACCATTTACCTTTGTATTCTGCGTAGATTTCTCTTTGAGGATAATTAGGCATTCCTGTTATTACCCTCACTTCATGACCTCTAGCTACCATTCCCTCTGCTAGTTCTGTCATCAGAGGTGCGATACCAATTGGTTCTGGATAATAGTTATAGGAATAAATGAGAATCTTCATGAGTTTTTGAGGTCGGTAAATTCATCCTGAGTTAGTAACAATTGATTCTTGAAAATTAACAGAATCTTGTGAAGTCTGGATTGCTATGAGATATTTGCATTGCCCATTGGTTCAGATTAATACTTGTGATTTATCTTCACCTGTAAATAGTAGTTTGGTAATTTTTATTCTAGTATGGACAATTAAAGCCAAAGCATGATCCTAGTTACTAGGAAATAATGATACTAAGTAGTGGATATCAATTAGTTATAGCTTTAGCTTTATATAATTGAACTGTAGCATCACATTCCAGATTTTATGAAAATTTTACACTGTTTAATCAAAACTTCAAATTTAGTTTAAGTGAAATTTACACTCCTACTACCGTAATTTTCTAGAGGAGAATAAAATTCATGAAAGTATAAATCTTAGCATAGTTATATAATTTTAAAACCCAATACCCGTATATTTTTTTAGAATGTGTTTTTACCAGTTTTGAGGGCTAAAAATTTTGAATAAAGTTGATAAAAGTTGTAAATTTGCTACTTTTTATTAACTTAGCAGACAAATAATAGCAGTTCTTTTTTGATTTGTGGGATAATTTCATGGAAACTACAGCAGGGAACAGGGAACAGGGAACAGGGAACAGGGTTGAAAGTCTTTTTGTATAAGGGTTTATTCCAAAAATTTGTACCTCATCTACCTGAAACGGGCTGTAAAAATTTAACAACTGATAAAATTTAATCGAGTTTTGTTATATTTCAGTAGATTTATGCTAAGTAGAGAAGTTTGTATAAAGTTGTACTTAGGTCAAAAAATCCTGATGGAATAAAGCAACTTGTTGTTAAGCTGATTTTGTTCACCGATAAAAAGAAAGTTGTGGCCAAACTGTTGTACAGTGCATACCCCACCCTGATGGCAAGGTAAACTGTTGGAATTGACTGAATTAATTTGAGCCACGCAAAGTTAAAAACACTGTCCTATGCCTGCATTTTTATTAGAAGTTGGTACAGAAGAATTGCCTGCAAGCTTTTTGAGTGATGCTTTAACTCAATGGCGATCGCTAATTCCTGCTAGTCTGAAAGAGAATAACCTAGAATCAGCCCCTCCTCTGATTTATGGTACTCCCCGACGGTTAGCTGTCCTCATCCCTGGTTTACCATCCCAACAACCAGACAAGGAAGAGGAAATCAAGGGACCACCAGCCCAAGCAGCTTTTAAAGATGGTCAACCTACACAAGCGGCAATTGGTTTTGCTAAAAAACAAGGTGTAGAATTAGAAGCGTTGACGGTGCGACCGACGGACAAGGGTGATTTTGTGTTTGTGAATAAAAAAACCCCAGGCCGTCCCGTGTCGGCAATTCTCACAGAGTTAGCACCGGACTGGGTGTGGAACTTAGAAGGTAAACGCTTGATGCGTTGGGGAAGTGGTGAAGCGAGGTTTTCCCGTCCTATTCGCTGGCTGGTGGCGTTGTTAGATGGGGATGTGTTACCCCTAGAGTTAGATAATGGGGATAAATCAGTAAAAAGCGATCGCATCTCCCGCGCTCATCGTGTGTTACATCCTGAACCTGTTACCATCTCTCACGCTTCAGAATATGTAATTACCTTACAAAATGCTTTTGTGAATGTTGTCCCGGAAGAACGGGCAAAAACTATTACTGAACAAGTGCAAGCAGCCGCTAACAAATTGGGTGGAAATGTAGAAATTTACCCTGACTTGTTAGAAGAAGTGACAAATTTGGTAGAATGGCCGACAGCAGTGATTGGTAAATTTGAAGATGAATTTCTCAAATTACCCACCGAAGTTATTACTACAGTGATGGTTAGCCACCAGCGATATTTTCCCGTATTTAAAACGGCTGAACACCAAGAATTATTACCTTATTTTATCACTATTAGTAATGGTGATCCGCAAAAATCAGATATCATTGCTGTAGGGAATGAGAGAGTAATTAGAGCTAGATTAGCAGACGGCAGATTTTTCTATGATGCTGATTTAGCTAAACCCTTAGAAAACTTTTTACCCCAATTAGAAACCGTCACTTTCCAAGAAGATTTAGGTTCACTCCGGGCTAAGGTGGACAGAATAGTAAAAATTGCCCAAAAAATCAGCAAACAATTACAATTAAGCCCAGAACAAACCCAGAAAATAGAAAGGGCTGCATTACTGTGTAAAGCTGATTTAGTAACCCAGATGGTGTATGAGTTCCCAGAATTGCAAGGTATTATGGGCGAAAAATACGCTTTAGCCAGTCAGGAAAATCCAGAAGTAGCAAAAGCAATTTTTGAGCATTATTTACCCAGAAACGCTGATGATATTTTCCCCCAAACTTTCACAGGTCAAATTGTCGGTTTAGCAGATAGATTAGATACCTTAGTCAGTATTTTTGGTTTAGGATTAATTCCTTCCGGTTCATCTGACCCATTTGCTTTACGTCGGGCAGCAACCTCAATAGTAAATGTGACTTGGGTTGCTAATATCTCAATTAATTTAGCTCAGTTATTAAAGGAAGTGGCAACTGATTTTGCTACTGCATTTAGCAAAGATAAAATTTCTCTAATTTCCGCTTTAGAGGACTTTTTTTTACAACGTGTCCGCACCTTATTACAAGAAGAAAAACAAATAGATTATGACTTAGTGAATGCAGTTTTAGGAGATGATCCAGAATATACAGAACGCGCTTTACAAGACTTGCTTGATGTACGCGATCGCGCTCTCTACCTCCAACAAATCCGCCAAGATGGTACACTAGATAAAATCTACGAAACCGTCAACCGTTCCACCCGTCTAGCTGCCCAAGGAAATTTAGACTTTCAACAGTTAGCACCCCAAGCAGTAGTTAAGCCAGAACTCTTTCAAAAATCCTCAGAACAGGAATTTTACAACGCTTTAGTAGAATTAGTCCCCCAAACCCAAGAAGCACAACAAACCCGCAACTATCAATTGTTAATAGCCTCCTTGGTGAAAATTGCCCCCACCGTCAGCACCTTTTTCGATGGACCCGAAAGCGTTTTAGTCATGGACCCAGACCCCGAAATCAAGCAAAACCGCCTAAATTTACTCGGCTTATTGCGAAATCACGCACGAGTCTTAGCAGATTTTGGCGCAATTGTCAAGAGTTAGGCAACAGGCAACAAATAGGCAACAGGCAACAGGCAATAGGCAACAGGTAATT
>DATGXB010000265.1:0-24246 GCA_035299225.1 Nostocaceae cyanobacterium
AGGGGGCAGGGGAGAAGAGGCAGGGGGGCAGGGGGCAGGGAGAAAGGGGAATGAATTCTTTTTACTTAGCACTTAGTGCTCTTCATTCTTTCCCGGCATGGACTAGGGCTAATTTGTGGTATTTTTCAGCGTGTTCGATGAGTTCTGCGGCTTCTGTGGGGGTGACTTCACGGATAACTTTACTGGGAACACCAACGACCAAGGAATAAGGTGGTACATCTTTGGTAACAACTGCACCAGCGCCGATAATGCTACCCGTTCCTACTCGGACACCATTAAGAATTATTGCGCCAATCCCAATTAAACATCCCCGTTCAATATGAGCAGAATGTACCACAGCCCGATGGCCTACAGTAACATAATCTTCTAGGATTGTTGGTAAACCAGGATCACCATGTAGAATAGCTCCATCTTGAATATTGGTGCATTCGCCAATTTCAATGCGTTCTACATCTCCTCTGACCACTGCTCCATACCAAATATTAGCTTTAGCGGCAATCTTCACCGAACCGACAACAACAGCATTGATTGCTATGAAGACAGTGGGAGAAAAATCAGCAGATGTTAAGTAAGAAAGGGTAGACACGATAGAATATGAATAAGGTACCCAGGAACACTGGAGAAACTCCAACCTTTGGAGCTGGTCGCAAAACCAGAATATCACAACTGCTTCACCTTTACGCTAAGGTAGCAAGTAACCCAAAGTGGGGGAGTCGAAGTGTAAACTTACCTACTGGTGCTGGTGAAAACAAAATTATGTTTGTATGCACTTCATGATGAATCCAGGCTTGCAGTACCCAATCTTTGGCCCCGAAATACAGTGTCCACACTGTCGCCAAACTATCCCGGCGTTGACACTGACAGATACTTATTTGTGTCCGCGTCATGGCGCTTTTGAAGCTAATCCTGAAAATGGGGAGTTAATCCATTTACAGTCCGGTCGTCATTGGCGAAGATGGAATGGTGAATGGTATAGGCAGCACACCCATCCTGACGGGATTCGTTTTGAAATTCATGAAGCGTTAGATAAACTATATACTCAAGGTTATCGAGCAACTAGGGTAGTTATAGCCCGACGTTATCAGGAATTAATGAGTGGTTATTTAGAACGTAGTACCCCTTGGCGTTCTGGACAAGGTGACTCAACAGCAGCGAGGCTATATGGTTTACCTGTAGAGTTTAGCCCTGATCCCACCGATGAGCCTTGTTGGGAAGTAATAAATTTTGATTTAGACAAAGAACCAGGTGTACCGGTGCGCTATCCTTATTTTCGATTATTTGAGTAATGATTATAAGGAGAAAGGGGGAAGAGGCAGGGGTGCAGGGGAGCAGGGGGCAGGGGAGAAAGATGAATTAATTCCCTAATGACTAGTGACTAATGACTAATGATTAACTTATGCACCATGCTTCAATTAGAACTGCTAATATCCACAGAGCGATCGCCTTTTATGAACAGTTAGGTTTTACGGTGTGCGATCGCTTTACCACTGGCTACACTCTCGCTTGTTGGATGGAAGGCTTAGGGGGCAGAATAGAATTAATCCAAATTCCCCAACCCAAACCAGCCCCGGATGCTTTTCATGATGAACATTATGTAGGTTATTATCATTTGTCTTTCGACTTAACACAAGTTACACCAAATTTACATGATTGGTTACAAAATTTAACAATTCAATTAGCGACAGTAGCAGACTTACCACCATTGAAAATACTGTTAGAACCAACACAGCAACAAATAGGCGATCGTATTTTGGAAGTAGCTTTTATTGCTGATACTGATGGTTTACCTTTAGAATTTATCCGCTTTTTAGACAAATTGACATATAGCAGGGAACTCTTAACAGGGAACTCTTAACACTTCGACTGCGCTCAGTGCGGTGCAGGGTTGAATTTTTTTGTATATGGCTTTATTATTAACATTTTTACTTCACTTACCTGCAATTTGCTGTAATTTTTTGCTCATATTATTTGCTCTCAAAAATTTTAATTTTTTTCTCAGATGCAGCCAAAATTAAAAATCAATAATCATCGGTTATTGTTTAATACTTAACAAAATCATGTTAATTTGAGATCCGCAAACACTACGACCAATCAAAGACCAACATATTACAGCCCGTTTCAGGTAAATGAGGTACAAATTTTGGGAACAAAGCTATATATCAAAAGACTTTCACCCCTGTTCCCTGTTCCCTGTTCCCTGTTCCCTGCTGTATTATTTATTCATTATGTAACCCTTTTTCAACAACAACTACAGATTACTTAAAAATAATTATTGTATTTCCCACAGATGGACTACGAGCAATTAACTGATTTTGACTATCAAAAATTTCTAAATGGGTAAAATCTAATTGTCGAGAAAGTTGTAATATTTCTTGAGCCAGTTTATTTTGCTGTGATTTTTCCAGGGTATCCCAAGCATCATTAACCCAAATAGTTAAGTCATTGGTACGGAAATTAGCCTGAATGGATTTTATCAGATTGACAGAGAAGCTATTACTTATTTCTCCCACTTGATTTTGTATTGTTACAATTAAAGCCTGTTCTGGTGTCAACTCAATAACAGGTTCTGGTGTAGGCGTGGGTTCGGGTTCAGCTTCCGGGGTTGGTATGGGTTCGGGTTCAACTTCCAGGGTTGGTGTGGGTGTGGGTTCGGGTTCAACTTCCGGGGTTGGTATGGGTTCAGGTTCAGCTTTCGGTGTCGCTTCTGGAGTTGGTGTAACTTCTACAGTAGGTGTCTCAGGTGTAGCTGTAACCGTTGGTGTGGAAACATCTTCTACTGGGGGAAGGGTAGCTACTTCCGCAGGTTTACCAGCTAAAAAATTCCAACCAGTCCAACTAATTCCCAGTATAATAACTGCCAGAATACCTATTAAAACTAAATCTGACAAATTATTAGAAACACTTGACGGCAAAAACAAACGCACTTGATTTAAAAATCTTTCCCACCACGAAAAACGGCGTTTTTCTTCAGCAGTTTCTGGTGTTGCTGTTTCTAGTTGTACCGCCGCAGTTTCTAAAAAACTACTTGTTCTCCTCAAAAATTGGATAATTATCGCCTTCCAAAAAGGCGGTTTTTTTTGGTCAATTCTGGGAGAAGGTTGGTTTTCCCCTTCATTTCTGCGTTTGCGTCTACTGTCTCGCGTCATGGAACTTAAATTAAAAATAGCGCATCCAAAAACACAGGTAAATATATTCTGACATTGAATGTAATCAATTATGAAACTAAATCGCCGTCAATTTTTATTTTTTGGTGGACTTACCACCGTTACCACCGGAATTTTAGGTTGGAAATTAGCCAAAAATTATTTATTAGCACCAGCTACAGCCATTACTCTCAACAAAAAAGATTTACTACTGCGGTTTGTTTCCGTTGCTGACACAGGAACTGGTGCAAGAGGTCAGTATGCTGTGGCAAAAGCCATGAATTTTTATCACTTAAGAAATCCTTATAGTTTAGTGGTTTTAGCAGGTGATAATATCTACAATAATGGTGAAATAGAGAAAGTTAACGCTGTTTTTGAGCGTCCTTATCAGCCATTACTAAAAAAAGGGGTTAAATTTCATGCTTGTTTAGGTAATCATGATATTCGCACAGATAATGGAGAACCACAGGTTAAATATCCCGGCTTTAATATGCAAGGAAGATATTATACATTTAACCGGGGTCAAGTGCAATTTTTTGCTTTAGATACTAACGGTAATGCTGACTGGAAAAATCAATTACCTTGGTTAGAACAACAATTGAAAGCTAGTAAAGCACCTTGGAAAATAGTATTTGGTCATCATCCTATTTATGCTTCTGGTCATTATGGCAGTAGTACCAAATTTATCCAAACTTTCACACCGTTGTTTCAAAAATATGGTGTTCAACTTTATATCAATGGTCATGAACACCACTATGAACGCACCCGCGAAATTAATGGTACAACTTATTTAATATGTGGTGCTGGTGCTGGTAGTCGTCCTGTTGGTCGTTCTGAATGGACAGAATATGCAACTACTAATTTGAGTTTTGCCGCTTATGAAGTTTATCCAGATAGAATTGAAATCAATGCAATTGGTACTGATAATAAGGTTTTTGACCGAGGAGTAATTAAACTAAAAAGTGCGTAATTTTTAGGAATTGATGAAAAGGATTGTATATCAAATCAAAGCCTTTTCTAGAAGATTTACAGCCCGTTTCAGGTAAATGAGGTACAAATTTTCGGAACAAACCCTTATACAAAGAGACTTTCAACCCTGTTCCCTGTTCCCTGTTCCCTGTTCCCTGCTGTATGTTTGATTTTTGAAATATACTTAAGGTGGGCATTTATCAGTATATTTTTCTATGATTAAGAATTTTTGCTAAAAATGCCCACCCTACAAATATTTTTCTTCCCTGTTACCTATTCTCTTAATCATCTTTTAAAGTTTCAATTAATAAATTGACTTGTTTTTGTCGCTGCTGGAGGAAATTTTCACATTGTTGTAAGGATTCTACAGCTAGAGTAAATTGCTCAAAAACTGTTGCTAAATCTAAGTTACCAGCTTCGATATTGTTAATTATTTGCTCAATTTCTGCTACGTTCTCTTCATAAGTTTTCCCATTAAAATCTTGATTTGCTGGGTTTTTGCTTCTAGCCATAAGTTTATTGATTAATTTCTATGATTTTAACTTTAAGTTCACCTTGAGCTAGTTGAATTAGTAACTCTTGCCCAATTTCTAATTCTGTCACAGAACGAGCGATCGCACCATCCCCAGTCCTAGCAACGGCATAACCACGCTGTAACACGGCTTTCGGGTCAATACTCACCAATTTCTCTCGCAACATCTCTAAATGCTTGCTGGCTTGTTGCAATTTACCAACTGTTACTTGCTGTAATCTCCGACTTTGCCAATCTAATTTTTGCTGTTCTTGTTGTAACTGCTGGTCTAACCGCAACCGTCGCAACCGATTCTTGATGTATTGTAGTTTCTGTTGTGCTTTTTCTTCGCATTCTGTCACCGCTTCACACAAAGCTGTAATTCTTTGTTGATGCTGAGAATATAACTCAGACAAAGCCGGAACAACCTTTTCTGCGGCTGCTGTGGGTGTATGAGCGCAAAAATCCGCAGCCAAATCCGCTAAAGATTCATCTCTTTGATGTCCAATACCAGTAATTACGGGAATGGGACAGCTAACAACCGCCCTAACTACCCTCTCATCATTAAAACAAGCTAACTCTTCTACTGCACCCCCTCCCCTCGCTAAAATCAGCACTTGAGCACGTCCGTCTTTTATTACCCTATCAATAGCCTTAACGATAGAAGCAGGTGCTAACTCTCCCTGAACTGTAGCGGGAGAAAATAAAACCTGTAAACCAGGGTAACGGTGTTTGAGGGTTTTTTGAATATCACCCCAAGCCGCAGCAGTGGGAGAAGTAACAACCGCTATAGTTTGGGGATGGGGAGGAAGTTCGCGTTTTCTTTCTTCATCAAATAACCCTTCTGCTGCTAACCGCTTTTTCAATTGTTGATAGCGTAACGCCTGCAAACCCACACCCGCCGGTAAAGTTTGCCACACTGTTAATTGATATTCACCCCGTTGGGGATACAGGCGAATACTACCTAAAATAATCACTTGTTCCCCAGCTACGGGTATTTGTGCCAGCTTTGCTAACTGATTATTCCAAGCCACACATTTAATTGCTGCTGTACCATCAGGATCTTGTAGGGTGAAAAATAAGCCACTACGATGCTGACTAGCGCTGGAAACTTCCCCAACTACCCAAATTTGTCGCAGTTGCGGATCTTGTTCTAGGAGTAAGCGCAGGTAGTCAGTCAACCCTGACACAGAAACCGCACTATCAGGAATCAGCACATCAGGAATATCTAAATTCATTGATTAATAGTTATTACTAGTTAGATTTTTTTTGACTTGTCCAAATTAATTAATTCTAACATTTTCGATATTTATTGTGGGGTGTGTTTCCTAAATGTCCAGGATTCCAAGAACTTTCACTCTAAAAAATAATCCAGTTTAAACAAAATTTATTCTAGCTATTGTTTTGACATTATTCGGTTCAGGGAAGGATTCAATAATTAATGATTTATATTCTTTTTTACAGGCATTTTCAATCATATCTTGAATTTCTAAAGGATGATAAAAAGCCATATCAATATTAATGTATCTTTGTAAAATAGGGACATGAGCAGAATTAGAGAAATATAAGCTTATGCCCTTTTTAGCCAAATTTAATATTAAAGATATTGCTTTTTTAGCATAATACAATGATTTTTCTCCTTTTTCTTGAGGTTGGTCATAGTTAACGGAAATAACACCTAGAGAAATGACTATATCATATTGTTGTTGCTGCCAGTCTTGAGTTAGGAAGTCACCTAGAATAAATTTATTCCGAGAATCTTCACCATATAGTGTTTGTGCTGCTTCTAGAAATTCTGGTAATATTTCAATACCTGTATATTCTCCCTGAAAGTTTTTCTCTGTTCGCAAATATTCTACTAAGTTTCCATAGCCGCAACCGACATCTAACACACTGGTAATTTCTGGCCAGTTAATATCATTAAATGCTGTGGCAGCTTCAAAGGCTAAATATTGATTGTTGCGTGACTGCCAACCAACTTTAATGGCGGAAATATCTTCTATTTCATCGGAGGTTTTTTGGTTGGTAAATTGCAATCTGTCTAGGTAAAATTCTTGGGTGCGGAGTTTATATTCTTCTTGATTTTCTAACATGGTTTTATTCTAATTACTAATTATGTACTTATATTATATCTTGTATAAACATATTATGCTTATACATAAGCCAAAATATCGGTTTACATTACATCATAATATCTATGTAATCTTACGTGAGCATAAAAAAATTTTACCAAAAAATTGGGTTTGAGGTTCCCCGTCCTTTGAGGACGGCTGTTTGATAGAGTAGTGGAAACAGACAGGGCATTGTCTGTCGGGCGAGATAGTGTAAGACGGTATGAAACTGCAACTGTTGTTTGAACTCACAATCTCCGCACTTTTAGGGCGGGGAGTATGTCAAAAAAGTTAAACTATCAGCCTCTTATATTGTGGATGTGTGCTACAAACAATAAGGCACAAGCCACGATTCCGATCAACCTTGGTCTATCTTCCTTTACCTCCACCACCAACCGACTACAATTAAGAAGGGGGGGGAGGTTAGGTGAGTGCCGGCGGTGGGTGTTCCAGCATCACCGATAACCTTGGCAAAATTTTATTTTGAGAAAAGTACCATTTGTACAATTTTCCGGTTAAAATAGTATATCTGTTCTACCCAAAAGACCAAACCCAACATCCTGAAATATATATAGTTAGAGGCTCTAATGGCTATCAACACAGAAAATGCTGGCAAGCAAAAAGCTCTAAACATGGTATTAAACCAAATTGAGCGCAGCTTTGGTAAAGGGGCAATCATGCGTCTGGGTGATGCTACCCGGATGAAAGTGGAAACAATTTCCACAGGGGCACTTACCCTGGATTTGGCCTTGGGTGGTGGTTTACCCAAAGGAAGGGTGATTGAGATTTATGGGCCAGAGAGTTCTGGTAAAACTACAGTAGCATTACACGCGATCGCAGAAATACAAAAAAATGGTGGGATTGCGGCCTTTGTGGATGCTGAACACGCCCTAGATCCTACCTACTCCGCAGCTTTAGGGGTAGACATCGAAAATTTACTCGTCTCCCAACCAGACACCGGCGAAGCAGCCTTAGAAATTGTAGATCAATTGGTGCGTTCTGCTGCTGTTGATATTGTGGTGATTGACTCCGTAGCCGCATTAGTACCCCGTGCCGAAATTGAAGGTGATATGGGTGATGCTCACGTTGGTTTACAAGCTCGATTGATGAGCCAAGCTTTACGTAAAATTACTGGTAATATTGGTAAATCTGGCTGTACAGTGATCTTTATTAACCAGTTGCGGCAAAAAATCGGGGTGACTTATGGTAGTCCCGAAACCACAACCGGCGGTAATGCTTTGAAATTCTATGCTTCAGTCCGGTTAGATATTCGCCGGATTCAAACTTTGAAAAAAGGTTCAGATGAATTTGGCAACCGTGTCAAAGTCAAGGTTGCTAAAAATAAAGTTGCACCTCCTTTTAGGGTGGCAGAATTTGACATTATCTTCGGTAAAGGTGTTTCGACAATTGGCTGTTTAGTTGATTTAGCAGAAGAAACGGGCATTTTAATCCGTAAAGGTGCTTGGTATAGCTACAATGGCGAGAATATTTCCCAAGGTAGAGATAACGCCATTAAATATCTAGAAGAAAAGCCAGAATTTACTGACAAAATTAAGCAACAGGTAAGAGAAAAGCTAGATAAAGGGGCTATAGTTTCTGCTAATTCCGTCTCTAAAGTCAATGAAGAAGAGGAGGAGGATGAAGAAATTTTAGAAGAGGAAGAATAAACTTCTTTAAAATTCAGTATTCAGGCGTTAGGGGGGTTGTGTAGATAAATTATTTACTCAATCTCTCTCTAAAATAAAATGTGGAGACGTTGCCCCGGAACGTCTCTGGAACAGAATTTGCTTGTTATTCACCATTTTGAATTTTTAATTTTGCATTTTCTATTCCGTCTCGTGTTTGTCTACTAAAAAACCGATCTAAAATTTCTGATTGTTGCTCTAAACTCAAACTGTAATAGGAATCCTCTAAGTTGCCCCACATTTCTGATGTTGTGGCACTTCCTACACTTAAGCTGGCTTTTTCCCGTTGGGGTTGTGGTAAGTAATGATAGTTAATTTTGGTTTTGGGAGTGGCACTGTCAGTACGGGTAAAGTAGGGGGTTAATGTGTCCGGTGATAGGGCTGGTAATGTTTGACTGGTATGATTGAAGAAAAAATTAAAGGAAGTGTTGCCCAAACGAATGCGATCGCCATCTTGCAATTTTACCGGCTTAGTTACAGGTTCACCATTAACATAAGAACCATTGGTACTTTTTAAATCTATTAAATAAAAACCTTCTTTTTCTCGATACTGTATAGCTGCATGACGACGAGATAGAAATTTATCAGTCATCGCAATACCGCAATTTTGGTCACGACCCATTAGCCAAATATGTTGAGATTGTTGTAATTTTTGTGTTTGGGCATTACATAAATTAGTCAGCAAATAAACAGAATCTTTCTCGATTAACCCATGCACATAATTTGATTGCCATCTTAATAATGCCAGTTGATCTAAGTTTTCTAACTGAAGAATCTCATCTAGCAGGCCACTGTGGTGCTCATACAGTTTCAGAAATATCTGATATAAGTTTAACCTTCTTTTTAATTTTTGCTCTACTAATTCAGTCATCATAAATAACCCTATTTATCTCAAAATTTACAAGCGACTAATTCCTAAAAATCTCATATTTTGCTTGGGCATTTTTTTTCACAAGGAGAAAAGAGACCAGTAAAAACTTTTAACTCTCAAACCAGGGAAATTTTCCAAATCAAATTCTCAGTTGAGAATGTTTGAACAAGTATGTTTGAACTACAACTGATTCATGTTCGTCTTTTTTTGGTGAAGGAAGATTGATATAGCAAAACTATGTGTAGCTTTTTTTATTGTAAATTTTATGGAGTAATTTGTAAAACTTGACTAGAAAAAACCATTAAAAGTAAAACGATTACAGGTTTCAAAATAGCCAGTTAATATACTTACACCATATAAATAAATATACGGTGTGAAGTATGAGTTTCTAATTGAACTAAAAGCAAATAGCTATTTTAGGTTAAGTAAGTAATATTGAGTAAAAACTATCAACTGAAAACCTTACTCTGCCAGTACAAGTTCAAAATCAAAACTTTTAATTATTTGGCCATTAATGTAGACTTGAATCTGATGCTTACCAAGGGGATCACCAGGGGCAATAGTCCAAAAATTTTCAATTGTTCCATTAGTAATTGTTTGTGTACGTTCTGAAATTGCAGTTGTACCATCGGTAGAAATTGAAAAACCATCACTATCTTGTGTTGCCCAAGTTTCTGGCGGTTGTGGTAGTTTTAATACCTCACGCCATTTTACTTTTCCTCGGTAATTTTTCAGATTTATTCGCCAACCATAAACTTCTCCTTCTTTCAAAAGAATCTTATTGGTAGGTATAAAAGAAACTTTACCCTGCTTATCAACTCTTTTTATACCAAACTCAGCTTGATTAACAGTAATTGGTTTAGTATTAACTAACTGAGAAAATAAGGGGGAATTTTCCGCTAAAACAGAACTATGATTATTGAAACTTGCGGCTGTAATTCCCAACACCAAACCACAAGAAGCTAGAATCAGCCTAGCAGCCCAAACTTTCATCACCATCGTTTTCCTATCAGACAACAGTATCTAATTCTGTTATTCTTCGCTAAGTTCCGGGTTGAGATCCCAAATTTGTGATTTGGGAAAGAACAAGAAGAACCATTGATTTTTAATGCAATCTTCCCTCTCAGGAGAGATTTTAAATGCAAATCAAAAAATTGTATGTCGGCAAGATCACATATTTTTATATTTTATATTGCTAAAGATAAAATTTTTTCATAGCAGATGATTTTTCTTTAAAAAGAGTTACATAAAATTCATAATTGTGAACAAATCTACCAGCATTCAGCTAATGAGACAGTTGTATAATGTAAGTTGCCCTTCAGGGAAAATGTCTGAATCAGGTGGTTATCGAGCGACTTGTACTGAGCGAAGTCGAAGTAAGTCGAGATGATGTCCAGGATTTAAGGATTTACAGGATTTTGCACAACTACTCAGTTAAATAGTGATAAGTAGGATACAGAATTTTTGCATCCTACTTTGATTTTATTGTTCAATCTTCGTCAAGTGCAGGAAAAATTTCTTCAAATCGCCATAAACTATCTTTATTAGCAATAAACCAAATGCGAGTTTCTGGAGTTAATCTACTCCAAATCACATCAATAGGAAGATGAGGAGAAGCATACTGAAATTCTGCACCTAGTATTTGGAGATTATCCACAACACTAAGAGGAATACCCAAATCTATCCAATCAACTTTTAAATTTCTGCCGGTAACTCCTGCGGTGGGATCGAAAACCAGTTGTGCAGTTCTGATTAAGTCGGCAAAATGTTGAGGTTTAAGACCGATTATTTCCTGTATTTGAATTGATTTATGAGGCTCTTGAGGCATATCACTGGAGTGATGAAGTTAAGGTGTGATTGAACTTACTGCCAGAGATTATCCCCAGTTTTCTAAACTAACTGAAAACAGTTAGAGTTAATGTTAGCATTAATTAGAATATTATGGTACATCTACTAAAACCGTAACAGCGGCCACAGCAATTAACATTTCATCATTTTTATCATTCAGAGAGGGAATTGCTAACCCATCAACTACCATTCCCCCAGATTCCACTGTGAGAGATTTTTGACCAAAAGGAAGAACGGCTAAAACTTCCGCTTCCCGTACTTGTTCTGGATAAGGTACAGCGACTTTTACCTGAACAATCATTTGATTGGGGTCTTTTAACCCTGCTACCTCCATAATTCCCAAAAGGGCATTGTGTGCGATCGCATTTCTCACAGCCCTAGCAGCAGCTACCGTTGGTTCTTGTCCGTGCTGGTCTACACCCATCCCCATCTCAATAATAAACCGTTTTAAAGCCATAATAAACTAATTTCTAAAATCTGCACCTCTAGTTTATCTTGATTTCTGTAACGAGCTATATAATTTTATATCCTGATCACTCAATCATTTTTAATAAACCTGTATAAAATACTTGAAAACTTTGAGAGCGATTTTTTGCTGGGGTCATATATATTGATACTTCTCTAGCTAACTTGAGTTTTTCTAACCCCCCTTGATGATGACCCGCTTTTTTTAATTCTCTTTCTAAAGCTTCCCAAGTTCCCCCTAATATTGCATCTGGGTCACGATATGCTGCTTTACTTCCCAGATTAAGTGACACACCTGGATAAGCCTTAACCAGTGCCTCAATATCTCCAAAAAACCAAGCTTCTAATTCTTCAATTGCAATCCGAGTTAACACTTGAAATTGACTTGTATTAGTAGAAGTCTTTGTCACAAATCCTGCATCAATAGCTATTTGTTCTAATTTTTCCTTGAGAGTTATACAATTTTCACTATCTTGGTCAACTAAAACTATAATTCTATCATCATCTGGCAACCATGATTTATAGCCTTTCAAACGATTAGGCAATTTTTTGAATAAATCATCTTTACCCCAAAAAGAATGTATATTAAAAGTTATATCTTCACACAAAATTTTAGGTAACAAATTCTGGAGAGCCTCTTTTGCGGATGGCTCTTCGACTAAAAATTCAATATGCAAATTTAATTACCTCCTTGATTATAAATTATTGATTTTTCTCTTGGTTCCACCGAAATTAATCAAAGGATTACCAACTTCAAAATAATCCTCCATCCATAAAGATCCTAAAGTCGCCCCCGCATTAATAAACTCATTAATTCCTTGCATATCAGCAGTACATTTAGCTTGAGTATAACCTTGGTCATCCCGGTATAATACCCATAATTCTTTTGCCCTGAGAGCATCAACAAAAAATGGTGAATGAGTTGTTACCATCAATTGAGTATTGGCTGAAGCTGCACGACATTCTTCTGCTAAATCTGGTAATAAACGCGGATGTAAATGATTTTCTGGTTCTTCAATTCCCAGTAATTGAGGCGGTTCAGGATCATATAATACCGTTAGATATGCTAACATTTTTAGAGTCCCATCTGAAGCAAATTTAGCAAGTATGGGCTGGTCAAAAGGTGCATCTTTAATTTGTAATAATAGCCGTCCATCTTGCATTATATCTGCATCTACTCTTTCTAAACGAGGAATGCGACAAGATAAAGTATGGAGAATTTGTTGTAAACGTTCTGGATGTTGTTCTTTTAAATATTGAATTACATTTGGTAAATTATCCCCTGTTTCTGATAACCTTTCTTGTGTACCCGCTTCGGGAATAGTGCGGGTATTATCTGCGGTTAAATAAGACAAATACCAACCAGTAATAAAACCACGTAAAGCACTCACACGCGGATGTTTAGCAAATTGTCCCAAAGTATTAACAGCTAGTAATTCTGGTGAATTTAACTGTTCATTTATGCGCTCATCTTTTTCATCCGGCATTTCTCCAGAAATGACTTGTCCAGCACCTTGTTTAAAATCTAAAAACTTAAATGGCTTACCTGTGTTACCTCTTCGCCATTGTAACCATTCTTCTGCTACATAAGGGCCTTTATTGTTTTCATCAATTGCTAAATGATAAGTAATTAATGGTAAGCTTGATTGCTCACGATATTTTATTTCAATTACAATCGCACCCTCTGCTCCTCTTGTTCTTAATTCTCGAAAACGTCCCCTTCTGTCCCAAGCTTTACGTAAACCATTGGTAAAACATTCTGATAAAAAGGCAAAAACATCAAAAATAGTAGATTTACCGCTACCATTAGGACCTAAAAAAACAGTTAAAGGAGCAATATTTTTCAGTTCTAGATCGTATAATGCTCGATAGTTTTTGACTCGTAGATATTCTATGCGTGGAATTGACTCTTTCGGCATAATTAAACCTTGACATGATATTTTTAATGATAGCTATCTGGCTAAAATTAATTTTTTTAACGCTGTTTTAATAGCTGCTGATCTATTGTACTACATTGCTCATCAGAAATGTTTCACATAATTGATTAAAGCAATACTATCATCTTCATGTTAAAATTGCTGCAATTATCAACAGAGTTTCATAGATTCATAGAAAGTAAATTTTATACTTAATTTTCAATGAACATTAACCGCCGTAAATTTCTCACTACTTTAGGACTAGCAACCCTTGTAAGTCAAATTCCCGCATTTTCTGCTAAAAGTCAAATTGCACCCAGCACAATTATTAAACCACCCCGGTTAAAAATCGGTGATACTATAGGATTAGTTGCACCTGCGGGTATTATTGATGCAGAAGATATTGAAACAGCAAAAGCATCTTTAGCAAAATTAGGTTTAAAAACTAAAACTGGAAAACATATTTTAGATAAATATGGATATTTAGCTGGAACAGATAGCAACCGCGCTCAAGATATTAATACTATGTTTGCTGATAATTCAGTAAAAGCCATTATTTCTATGCGTGGTGGTTGGGGTTGTAATCGGATTTTACCTTTATTAAATTATCCTTTGATTCGTTCTCATCCGAAAATTATCATTGGTTATAGCGATATCACTTCACTATTATTAGCTATTAATGCTCGCAGTCGGTTAATTACTTTTCATGGTGCTGTGGCAACTTCTACCTGGAATGATTTTACTATTAATTATATTCAGCGTATTTTGTTTAATGGTGAAGCTGTAACTATGCAAAATAATGATCATGAAGAAGGAAAAATAAATATTATTACCCCTGGAACAGCTAGAGGTAAATTAGTTGGAGGTAATTTATCTGTTTTAGCTGCAATGGTAGGTTCAGGTTATCTTCCCAGTTGGAGAAATGGTATTTTATTTGTGGAGGATATTGGTGAAGATATTTATCGGTTGGATAGAATGTTAACGCAGTTGAAAACAGCAGGAATTTTTCATCAGATTTCTGGGTTTATTTTTGGACAATGTACTAATTGTAAATCAGATGATGGTGAACCATCTTTTACTTTAATGGAAATTTTACAAGAACATATCCAACCTTTAAAAATTCCCGCTTGGTACGGTTCTATGATTGGACATATTCGAGATAAATTTACTGTTCCTGTGGGTTTAGATGTGGAAATAAATGCAGATTTGGGAACTATTAAATTATTAGAACCGGCTGTAAGTTGAAGGAGTTTTAACCCTGTTTGCTGTTCCCTGATATAATTAATTTTTAAAGTCAATTAGTATGTGTAGGGTGGGCATTTTTCGGTAAAACACCGAATAAAAGCCGAAAATTTGCGGAAATGCCCACCTCAGTCTTTTTCAAAAATCAAACAGGAATCTTATATAGTTAACTTCTAAAATCAATGAGGGTTTGCAGGTAAGCATCTGGTAAGCCAGTATCAAAACATTTACCTTGGACAATATAGCCTGTCATTCCTTCGGTTTGACGTAATTTTTCTAAACAGGATGTTAACTGAAACTCTCCCCGTTCTCGCAAGTTATTATTGATGTTTTCGGCTAAAAAGTCAAAAATTTTAGGGGTGAGAATATATAAACCAAAAACGGCTAAAAAATCATTTTCGGCTATTCCTTGTACTCGTAAATTTTGCTGTGCATATTCTATTGTCGGTTTTTCATAAATTTGGGTGAGAGAAAGTAAAGAGTTAGGTTCTAACCATGTACCTGTGACACATCCAGCTTTATGAATTAATGTGGCTGGCATGGTGGTTAAACCAATAATGCTATGATTAATTTGGGTGTAAATATCTAAAATTTGTTGAGAACAACTTTTTTGAGAGTTTGATTTATAAATATGGTCTCCTAACATTAATAAAAATGGTTCGTCTTTTACCCAATCTTTGGCACAGTATACTGCGTGTCCATAGCCTTCTTGTTCTGTTTGGTGTAAGAAAGTTATTTTGTCACCTATTGTTTGTAAATATTGACTATATTTTTGATTTTCTGGGGAAAGTTTTTGATAAAGTTCTGGTTTTGGAGGATGTTTAAATAGTTCAGCAAATATATTTTCATCTTCTGGTTGGGTAATTATAGCAATTTCGGAAATACCTGCACTAACAGCTTCTTCGACAATGGCTAAAATTACAGGTTTGGCTTTTCCCTCTTGATCAATAATTGGGAAAAGTTCTTTTTTTACAACTTTGGTGGCTGGGAATAAACGTGTACCAAATCCTGCTGCTGGAATCAGGGCTTTTTTAACTGGTTTTATCGGCATAAATGGTTAATTTTAAACATTGCATTTGGGGAAAGTCGCGGTTAATTATTTCAATTATTTTATCTTGGTACTCTGCATTTTTAACAATAAATTGGGCTGTACCATCTCCTTGAGAACCGACTCCTTTTCCTCCCCAAATATACTTTTGGATGGGTGGATGATTTAATAATTGATGTAATGTTGGGGCGGTTAGTTCTTCGGGACAAGCGGGAATCAGATATTTGTCAAATTGTGTTTGTGCGTGTTGCATTAAGCGACCGATTTTTTCAGCGTTTCCTGTTTGCAGTGCGTCTATTGCGGCTTGGGTGATTTGATAGCTGATTTCACCTAGATATTTTTGCACATTTTGATGCTGTTCAGTTTGGGGGAAGGGGTAAGCAGCGTTTAAATGTTGTAGGATTTTTTGGGTGTTTTTCTGTGCAGCGAGGTCAACAATTACCAAAAATAAGTCTTTGGGTACTTTTAATTCTATCACTTGTGTGCTGTTGTTATCGAACTTCATGGCAATGGGGCGATCGCCATAAGCACAAGCTTGATCCATCCTACCACATTGAGAAGGTGTCATTCTTTCCCCTAAATAGGCAATTTCCATTTCTTCCAGACGGTTCATATTTAACTGATACGTCTGATTAAATGCCCGTGCTACTAATACGCAGATAGCCGCACTAGATGAGAGTCCTTTCTGTATGGGTAAATCTGTAAGGTAATTATCAATCTCTATTCCACCTACATCATATTTTTGTTTGATTTGGTACGCTACACCCGCCGCATAACTAAAAAAATCACCAATTTTAGCAGTATTAAGTAATGTTTCCTGCTGCATTGGCAAAATCAAAGTTTTCCGACTGCCATCATTGAGGGTTGTTTGCAATATCAAATCAGTAGGATGTGGTTTTACTTGGGCATAGAGTCCCTGGTTAGTTCCAACTATTAAAGCGTAGCCCTTTTCTAGTTGTGGGTTGTAGCAACGATAACTCCCAGCCCAGTCGCTATGTTCACCAAATAAGCACAACCGCCCCGGAACAAAAATTTTCATCATTTCAGTATTAGTCATTAGTCATTAGGGAACAGGGAACAGGGAACAGGGAACAGGGAACAGTCATTAGTCATTAGTCATTAGTTATTAGTTATTAGGGAGTTTATTTTTATTTCCCCCCTGCTCCCTGCCCCTCTGCCCCCCTGCCTCTTCATCCCCCCTGCCCCCTGCCCCCCTGCCTCTTCCTCCTCTGCCTCTTCTATTGCCGTATTGGCAGCTAAGATGAGAAGTTCCATGTTACTAATAGGTTTGTTGGATAAATTTAGCTGTTTTTGGCTAATTGATAGCTAATCTAAAGTTTTTATACCATATTTTTCTGGTATCTGCTCTGGGTTAAAGTTTTTTAATTTACTAGTAATTATGAATCGTTTGTAACTAGTGTCAGTTGATAAAGTGTCACTCTCCATACTAGCTACTGGGTTGTAAAAGAGATATTCTAAATTAGTGCAAGGAGTGATACCATTTCACTAAATGATTGTTACAGCTTATCCTAGCAAAGCTTATGCTATGAGCAGAGTTGTGGATTTCAAATGTTGCACCAGAAAAGTGAATTGGTATAAATTTTTATGGAAAAGCACTTGAGCCGCTAAAAACTCAAGTGTTTTTTAGTGTGTAAGTAGATATAAGTCTTTTTGCTAGTATTAATTATTTTTGTTTTTATTAAAACTATTAAAGATGTAAAAATACTGTAATCACTGCTAGAAGAGGTGAAAGTAGGTAAGAATATTGATGATAAATAAAATCGCACTTTTCAGATATGCTGTTTTTTGAAATATTAAAATATACTTATCCCTGCTGCGACAAAAAAATGATAATGTTCAAATTTGCTACAAAAGCAGGCAGTGAGCTATTTTTTAGTTAAGTTAGAAATAGCTGGTTTATTATTTGGCTAATGCCAGTTATTTTTATGAATGCAGAAGAGTTGAAAAGACGCTATGCAGCAGGAGAAAGATATTTCCCTTCTGCAAAGTTAAGTGGAGCTAAATTAATTAATACTTGTTTACCCGGAATTAATTTGTGGGGTGCTGATTTAAGTGCGGCTAATTTGGCTAAAGCAAAAATTTGGGGTGCGGATTTAAGTAGGACAAATTTAGCTAGAGCGAATTTAACTAGAGCTAATTTATGTGGAGCAAATTTAAGCGAAGCTAATCTTCGCGGGGCAAAGCTACATTATACTAAATTGTTTGGTGCAAATTTAACTGGTGCTTATTACGATGAAAGCACGAAATTTCCTAGAGGTTTTGATCCTGTAAGTCATCAAATGCAGAAGTTATAGAAATATAGATTAATTTTGATGATAATTCCCAATTACTCACTTATTCTTCTGCTGGTGCGGGTAGCGGAAACACTTCTCCAGCTAAATAAGCATCAAAATGCCTTTGAAAATATAACCATGATGTCATATCTTCCCCATCTATCAACTTCTTCGGTGCTTGTTGATACAAAGGAACTCGATTATTAATTTGTTCTTGGAGTAATGGTGGTAACTCTGCAACACCAACCACTTTACTACCAATAGCACTATAGATCAAATAACCAGGGCTGTTGCTCATTTTCATCCAAGGTAGCCAAGGCCCCACTCTATCCCAACTTAAACTGAGTTTAGTTACAGAATTTAAAGAAGGATTCATTAAATCTGCTGTAGGTACAGTGATTTTAAATAATTCTGTTGCTTGATAGGTACTCGATGGACAATAATCAGCATACTGAGGATTATCTGCTAAAGGATTGGGATAAAATGGAAATAAATCAAAAACAAAAGTAGTATTTTCCCCTTCGACTTGCACAGGCAACTTACCTTTAAATTTACCCTGTACCGGACTATTGGCTACGTGCATTACTGTCACCATCTCCCCAGTCCAAGGATTTTCCCATTTGTGTAAAATTTCTTCTGTCTCTGGGTGTAAATAATAAGTCAGTTCCCTAGAAGTAAAATCCCAACTTCCTTCCCCATCGAAAATACACCGACTTACACTCATTCCCAGAATTTTAAACAGTAATTGCCGCTTTTCTCCAGGAACAAAGCTATAAATTTTACCAGTCCAAGCCAAAAAGCTCGATTCCTTTTCATCAAGAGAAGAACGGGTTTTTACCCATTTTTGGGCTTCAACTTCCTGGGGTGTGGCTACCATATTAAGTTTCCTTTTTTACAAAAACTGATAGAAGTAAGGGGAATTTTGGATTTGGGATAAGGAAGAAACATTATATCAAATTCAGTAACCTATTAGAAACAACGTGATTAATTGCTAGTGTAGGAGCGATCGCACCAACTCCTAAAGTCAGACTAACGGACATTATCGCAGCTAATCAACAATCTATTCACTTTCCACCAAAGTCCAGAAATAACCATCCGGTGCAACAAAAGAAAAACTTAACTCCCCAAACTCATTACTAATAATATCAGTAACCCTTTGTACAGCACTATTAGAAACACGCTGAAAATAATCTTCTATATTACGGACACGGTAAGTATAAAGAGACATCCCCAAACACCCAGGTTGAGCAAACTCAAACCGCGACTCTAACTTCAACTCCTCTGGAAACCGAATCACATACAACCTACCACTACGCGCCGCAGTATAATCAGTCTTAGAAGAACGCGGATCATCAAAAGCTGTTACTATATACCTCTCCCCCGGCAGCAAATCAAAAATCTCCCTACCTGCCACAGAAGACTCATAAGTAGTTTCCACATCATCCCGCACACGTAACAAACCTAAAACATCCTCATAAAACTTCAGCGTTTCCTTACTATCATCTTGGGTAATAATCCCTAAATGAGTAAATTGGCTAGTTTGAAAAGCTGAATTATAATTAATTTGTCCGTACTTTGGCACCGTATAACCAAAACGCTGAAATAACACCTGACGGGTATAAGGTTGTAATAACAACATTTCCCGCACACCTAACACCGGATCTATAAAAGGACGACTTTTCCTTTCCTTTTGATAAATCACCTCCCAGTAAGGGTTAGTGTGCTTTAGCGTCCAACCTGCTGTTTGAGCCTCCTCAATATGGTTTAAAATTCCTAATAAATCAGCCGTTAAAGTAGTAGCCCAGCGATTACCTCTCACTTTCATCGAACTGATACCCAGTCCCTGATTAGTGGGATTTTGCCAAATCATCAACCTAATTAAACCATGATCTGCCCCTTGATGATATAAACGAATAGAATGTAAAGGCGAATCTACCCCATATAATTGATTAGCCGTAACAGCCCTTAACTCCCCCACCTGTCCAATTCGATAACCAAATTGTTCCCAATATTGAATCGTCGTAATTGGTTCTGGCACACCAATACAAACTTCATATATACCCTCAATTGCAGCACGACGCTCCTGATTCATAAAAATTTCGGTTTTTGTTTTCTAAATTAAAAGTGTATATTAATACGCATCTGCTATCATATACTGTAACTACCTAGTGGAAGAAAGCAGAAGGAAACAAGCATCTTGTATCATCCTTTAAACCTCCTTTAATTAGGTAGTTATGGACACCAAACACCAGTAGCCCAAATAATTACTATAGACTGAAGTGTAAACTTAGATAATATACCCTTACCTTAATCAATCACAACAATTATTTTGTAACAGGAGAGGTAGTTTGTCTTTTTCATTAGGCAAATTTATCCGATATCGTCGTCACACTTCACCCTCTTTAGGGTGGGGTTATAAACCTCTTAAAAAATATCATATTCTCAGCAAAGTTATCTCTATCTCTAACGCTTTTAACTCATTAATATTATTAGAATTAATCTCCAACCTGCAAAAACTGAATTCTACCACATCTATTCAAAATAACCCATTAAATAGCGAACCAATCCCCTCTTTTCAGCAGTCAAATATAGCTGTTATACTTTTAGACGCAGAAAACTTACAACTTAACATCAATACAGAAAAGTTCTTAGCCACCATTTGTACTTATCCGATACAAGTCAAAGTAGCTTTTGCTAACTGGTGTAATCGAGGTAAATTAGACATAGAATTACATGAGCGTGGTTATGATTTAATTCATGTTCCATCTGGTAAAGATAACGCTGACGGCAAAATGATTGCTTTTGGTTCTACTATTCATGAGCGTTACCAAAACATTAGAGAAGTTCTAGTTTGTTCATCAGATAAAGTAATGACAAACTTATGTAATAACTTACAACAACATGGATTAATAGTATATCAAATCAGTCAACAAGGAGAAATTATTAAAATACTTAATAACTCTACCAGCGAAATCACATATTATAATCTCAAACCCGAACCAGAAATTCCCTCCTTAGAAACATTAATTGCCAAAATCAAAGCTTTAATCAAAGATGAACAAAAACGTACCAATAGTTACTGGATTGAACTATCGGTAATTGCCGCAGCTTTTAAAAATAAATATAATTTAACTCTGACTCAAGTTGTAAATTACCATTTTCCTGAACAAGAAGATAAAAATATATTTATTAACTATCCTACTGATTTTGTTCTCCATCAAATTGATGAAAATTCAGAATTATATATTACACTCTTCACACAAAATTACACCCCTTTAGAAAATCCTTCTATAACAATATCAAATAATAGCAATACATCAAATTTAGTGTTAACCAAAATTGATTCTACTGAAGATTTAGAACTAGCACTTAAAAAAATTATATTAGAAATCACAAAAGCGACTAATACCAGTTATGTTGATGTAGGAATCTTAAGTAGTAAATTTAATCAGCATTTTAATAAATCCATCAGTAAACAAATCAAAGAATTGCAAATCAACGGTGGCTTAATCAAATTTCTACAATCTTGCAAATCCTTTGAATTAAAACAAACAAACAGGAAATGGGAAGTGAGTTTATCCACATCTCTTCATTCTCAAACTATAATCAATTCTTCAATTAATTCTCAAACTGATTTAGAACAAGCAATTAAAATTATCCTAGAAGATTTAATCAAAGAAGCACCAGACAAGATAATAGACATTAATATTTTAAGTAATAAATTTAATCAAAGATATGGGACAACAATTAAAGAAAAAATCAAAGAGTTACAAATTAATATCAAATTTATCAATTTTCTCCAATCTTGTACTTTTTTAGAATTAAAACAAGCCAAAGGAACTTGGCACATATCTCTTTGCTAGTAATTGGGAATGGTAATGAATTTTTATGAAGCACTTGCAGAAATTCCACTTGTATGTTACAGTGTAACACGGAGGCGGTAGCTCAATGGAAGAGCGCTTAAACTGCATTTAAGAAGTTGTGGGTTCAAATCCCACCCGTTTCTACAATTATGGGGATTATAGCTCAAGGGAAGAGTGCTAGATAGCGAATCTGGAGGTTGGAGGTTCGAGTCCTCCTAGTCCCCAAAAAGAAGTATTAAAATTATTATGAACATTCCACCAGAAAATTTAGAAATTTGTCTCCAAGTATTACAACAAATATCAGAAGATCCGGCATTAATCAATAATCATGAACGGTTTAAAAGTCTGATTGCCAAAATTTATAAAAATGGTCGTAAAGGAATAAAAAAAGAAAATCAAGAACAGAGAAAAGCCGCAGATGAAGAGTTAAAATCACAAACTGTAATAGTACAAAATCAAATTGCTCAACAATCATTTACGGCTTTACCACCAGCAACCAAATTTATTAACGGTCAGCTAAATAAACCGATAAATTGTTATATTTGCAAAAAACCTTACACGGAAATTCATTTTTTCTATCATTCATTATGTCCTCAATGTGCTCAATTCAACTATGAAAAACGTCATCAAAGTACAGATTTAAACGGGAGAGTAGCATTAGTGACAGGAGGAAGAATTAAAATCGGTTATCAAACAGCTTTAAAAATGCTCCGCGATGGTGCACGAGTGATAGTTACAACGCGCTTTCCTCGTGATTGTATGCGTCGCTTTAGCCAAGAATCAGATTTTGAAAACTGGCATTCAAGACTGCAAATACACGGTTTAGATTTGCGACAAATTCCCGCAGTGGAAGCGTTTGTCCACCATTTATTTACAACAGAATCTTGTATAGATATTATTATTAATAATGCTGCTCAAACTGTCAAACGTCCTCTAGCTTTTTATCAACATTTGTTAGCACAGGAAGAAGAATCTGGTAATTTTTTGCTAGAGTCTCAACCTGAATACAATCATAACTTAGCTACGATACAAGCTTATTTTCCCCAAAATACTTTTGATAGAGACGGACAACAATTAGATTTAAGACCTTTAAATAGTTGGTTGTTAAAATTGGATGAAGTTAGCACTTTAGAAATGTTAGAAGTGCAGCTAGTGAATAATATTGCCCCCTTTATTTTAAATAGTCAGTTAAAACCTTTAATGATGAAATCTAAATTTCCAAGACGTTTTATTATTAATGTTTCCGCAATGGAAGGACAATTTAACCGCGAAAGTAAAACAATATATCATCCTCATACTAATATGGCTAAAGCGGCTTTAAATATGATGACTCGCACCTCAGCATCAGATTATGCCCAGGATGGTATTTATATGAACAGTGTAGATACAGGTTGGATTACTGATGAAAATCCTTACCCTAAAAAAAGTTATTTACAAGAAAATAGAGGCTTTTATACACCTTTAGATATCATTGATGGGATGGCAAGAATTTATGATCCAATTGTCCAAGGAATAAAAAATAGTGATGAACCGATTTATGGACAATTTCTTAAAGATTATTTTCCTCATCCTTGGTAGAAAATTCAAAATGAAGAGTTAAAAATTAAAAAATATGCAAGAACCAATTATAAATTGTCCAATTCAAACTTCCCTGGAAACAAAACCAGATGTCTTGACAGAAATTGCTCCTTTAATTGACCATTTACAAGCTAATGTGAATGTAAATGAACAAACCACCTTTCCTCGTGGTACAGTCATGCCAGATGGACGATTAGATTTATGTAAACAAGGTTTAGGATATTTAGGATTTCAACCGATTGCGGAAGTTTTAGCAACAAATACAACTATTGCTAGTTTACTTTTAGGTACTAATGGTATTGGTAATATTGGTACTGTCGAAGTAGCAAAGCTGATTGAATTTAACCAGAATTTAGAAGTTATATATTTAGGTTGTAATCATATTCAAAAAGAAGGAATTGCGGAATTAGCTAAGGCTTTAGTTAATAATACTTCTGTTTCTGGTTTATGGTTAAAACGTAATCCTATTGGTGCAGAAGGGGCTGTTTGTTTAGCGGAAATGTTGCGTTATAATCAAAGTATTAGGATTCTGGATTTAGTAAATACTGATATCGGTAAATTAGCAGGGTTAGCGCATCTCAAACGCTCTTGACAAGCGGATTGAGAAAACTATTGGTGTTGAAGTAAAAAAACAAAAGGTAGGCTAGGATATAACCTATGTAGCCAGAAGCACTGACCCATGCCAACAGGATTTGAGAAAAA
>DATGXB010000266.1:0-10073 GCA_035299225.1 Nostocaceae cyanobacterium
GGGCAGGGGGGCAGGGGGCAGAGGGGAAATAAGAATTAATTCCTAATTGCCTATTGCCTATTGCCTATTGCCTATTGCCTGTTCCCTATTGCCTATTGCCTATTGCCTATTGCCTGTTCCCTGTTCCCTGTTCCCTGTTCCCTGTTCCCTAAACTTCTGACTGGATGGGATTTTGTAGGGCTGCTGGTAGTTGAGCAGTTGTGGCATAGGGTTCAGCTAGGTTTGAGCGCAATTTCCGCATTAGGCTGGCCATTTCTATGGCGTTCATGGCATAGTCCCAACCGTGATTACTCTTGATTCCTGCTCTCTCCAAAGCCTGCTGCATATTATCTGTGGTCAAAATGCCAAAAATCACTGGCACACCTGTTTGAAAGCTGGCTGCGGCAATGCCTTTCGCCACTTCTGCCGATACATAATCAAAGTGGGGTGTTTGTCCTTTAATGACTGCTCCTAAACAAATAATGGCATCGTAGCGGCGCGAAAGTGCCAACTGACGAGCAACTAGTGGCACTTCAAAACTACCTGGAACCCATACATAGTCTACTTGCTCACCTTCAGGATCGGGGTTGATACCGTGGCGTTTTAGGCAATCTTGACATCCTTCTAAAAGCTTTATAGTAACCAGGTCATTAAAGCGACCAATTACTAATGCAAACCGCAAAGGCTCTGTTTGGGTAAAAGTTCCCTCAAAAACTGCCATGACTGCCTCTTAAACTATAAGTTCGTTAATAATATATCTTCCGTTTTGCAATTGAGAGGAGCAGGAAAGCAAGCTGGTAAAGAGGAATGCAGGAAAATTTGACTGTTTCCTATTCTCCTTTTACCGTCTCAACTTGGCTTTTCTGCTCCTCTAGTTTTTATGTTATGAGCTAGTGCCTGTTGGTAGCCGTTGTCTAAACCACAAAAAAGTTGAGTACACCCACCAAAATTACTAGGAGAAACCAAGCGCCAGAACCAACCCAGAGCAACTTTTTCGATTCAACCCAGTTTTGAGGGGTAGCGTAAGCAACGGGAACGCCAATAACTAGGACGAAGGACAACAGAACTAAAGATATTAAAGCGATTTGGAATACTATGGTCATTTTTGCTTTTCCCAAAAGAGCTAAATCATGGCATCTAGGAGAATATCCTAGTTAATTCCCGGAGGTATTGACTAAGATGATAATTTGTGCAGTCTCGGTGATGCCTGACCAAAGACTGTGAAGAAGTTTTTATCTTTGATCCTAGCTTACCTGTCGGTTATCGCTGGAGAATCAATAAAGACAAAGCTATCTGCAAAACACAGAGTACGTGTATTTTACCACAGAGGCAAGTTGTCAACTGAAAAACTGTAGCGATCGCTGCGGACAAAGTTGGTGCGTGAAAAATTCAGTCAATATAGTATTAAGGAAGAAATTACCTTTACCCCTTCCCCTTTACCCTTTCTCTGAGAAATATGGATTTAATTCTTTGCCATACAACTGCTGATTTTGACGCTTTAGGGGCGGCTGTGGGGTTAACTTGTTTGCGTCCAGGTAGTAAAATTGTATTAACTGGGGGGGCGCATCCACCCGTCAGGGATTTTTTGGCGTTGCATCGGGATGAGTACCCAATCATTGAAAGACGTTCAATTACTTCTCAACAGATTCGTTCTTTAATGGTAGTGGATACACAATTGCGCGATCGCTTGGGTAAAGCTTCAGAATGGTTTGACTTACCCAATATTCGGGAAATTATTGTTTATGATCATCATCTAAATATAGAAAGTGACATTCCAGCTACGCAATTCCATATAGATAAGGTTGGCGCGACTACTACCTTAATGGTGGAACAGTTGCGAAAACAGCACATTTCCCTAACTCCTGCTCAAGCCACAGTTATGGCGTTAGGTATTCATGTTGACACGGGTTCTTTAACCTATGATCAATCAACTCCCAGAGACGCTTTAGCTTTGGCGTGGTTAATGCAGCAAGGAGCTAGTTTACAGGTAATTTCTACTTATCGAGATCCTGGCTTATCACCACAACTACAGCAGTTATTAACAGAAGCTTTAGAAAATTTAGAATATATTTGTCTACGGGGTTATACTATATCTTGGGTAATAGTTAAAACTCAAGAATTTGTTCCTGGTTTATCAAATTTAGCTTCAGAAATTATTGATTTAACCGAAAGTGATGCAGTTTTACTTGGTAATGAGTATCCTTTAGGGGAAAATGAAGTTAGAGTAACAGTAATTGGGCGATCGCAAATTCCTGGTACAAATCTTAACACTATCTTTCAACCCTTCGGCGGTGGTGGACACTCTCAAGCCGCATCTTTAAACCTCCGCAGCACCGATGCACAAACAATATTACAACAAATTCTTATAAGCTTAAAAGCACAAATTCCCCACCCACTCGTCGCTAGAGATTTAATGTCTTCCCCAGTCCGTACAATTAGACCAGAAACAACCATAGACGAAGCACAGCGTATATTATTACGTTACGGTCATTCTGGTTTATCAGTTGTCAACACAGAAGGACAATTAGTAGGCATTATTTCCCGTCGTGACTTAGACATAGCATTACATCACGGTTTTAGTCATGCCCCAGTCAAAGGCTACATGACTACCAACTTAAAAACAATCACCCCAGAAACCACACTCCCGCAAATAGAATCACTAATGGTAACGTACAACATTGGACGTTTACCAGTGTTAGAAAATAGGCAATTAGTGGGTATAGTTACCCGCACCGATGTATTAAGAGAAATACATCAAGCCGATGAAACAAGACACAGATGGGAAACCAAAGAAAGCCAAGCAAAACGAGAAAATATCATTAACTTACCCCAACTACAAAATAAACTTACACCCCCACTTTGGCAAATACTAAATATTGCCTCTCAAGAAGCAGAAAAACGCGGTTGGCATCTGTATTTAGTTGGTGGTGCAGTGCGTGACTTACTCCTAGCAGAAGCAGCCGCCGGCACATTAATGATTACAGATATTGATTTAGTCGTTGATGGATTTCATCAAACCGCAGATGTAGGTGCAGGAGTAGAACTAGCCAAAGCATTACAGCAAATTTATCCTAATTCTAGACTAGAAATTCATGGAGCTTTTCAAACTGCTGCCTTACTCTGGCATAAAGATCCAGAATTAAATTCTTTATGGGTAGATATTGCCACATCTCGCACAGAATTTTATCCTTATCCCGCCGCTAACCCAGTAGTAGAAGCCAGTTCAATTCGTCAAGATTTATATCGCCGTGACTTTACAATTAACGCCATGGCCTTAAGATTAACCTCTCCCCGTGCTGGAGAATTACTAGATTTTTTCGGCGGTTTCTTAGATTTACAAAATCAAAAAATTCGCGTTTTACACGCCAATAGTTTTATCGAAGATCCCACCCGCATTTATCGCGGAGTCCGCTTTGCAGTCAGGCTCGGTTTTGAAATAGAATCACAAACAGAAGCTTATATTCGCTATGCCATTAATAGCGGTATTTATGATAAAACTGCCCAAGAAAACACCAAAACACCCGCCCTACAAACCAGACTAAAAGCAGAATTAAAATCTATTTTAGAAGCATCCTATTGGGAAAAAGCCTTAAAATCATTAGATAATTTAGGAGCTTTACAATGTATTCACCAAACCTTAAAATTAGATTCCAAATTATTACGGCAATTAAAATTACTTGAACGCTGTTTAAGAAAATTTGACCCCCAAGAAACTTTAGTTAATTGGCAAATGCGGCTAGAAGCTTTAATTGCTCACTTAGAACCCAAATACCGGGCTAAAGTAGCAAAAAATCTTCAATTAGCTGAAGATAGCATTGCCAGATTAAAGCAGTTAGAAGAAGTAAAAAATATAATAATTAAATCATTACCTAATTGTCAGCTTCCTAGCCAAATTTTCCATTTATTCAAACAATATGATTTACAAACATTAATTGTCATTGCCTTGTCTAGTCCAAGACAAATTAGAAGACAAATTTGGCATTACTTAACCAATTTATCTCATATACAGCCGCTATTAAATGGTAATGATTTAAAACAACTCGGCTATAAACCAAGTCCCCAATTTCGGCAAATGCTAGATGATTTATTAACTGCGACTTTAGACGGAGTAATTAAAGACAGAAGAGAAGCAGAACTATTTTTAAGAATCAACTACCCAAGATAATTGTTTTCAGATGTTTAGCAAATGACAGAAAATTTTCAAAAGCATCATCGTCGTTCTATTCGTTTACCAAGATACGACTACACACAACCAGGGGCATATTATATTACAATTTGCACTTATCAACGTCAATGTTGGTTAGGTAATATTATTAATGGACAAATGTATTTTAATCAATTAGGAAAAATTGTTTATAAATTTTGGCAAGTCCTTCCAAACCGTTTTCCTCATATTCAGTTAGATGCTTTTGTTGTTATGCCTAACCATTTACATGGTATTTTAATAATATCTAAAAAAAAAGAATGTACAATACCGACTTCTATTTACACAGAAGAAAAATTTGGTAAACCAGTTGCAGGTTCTATTCCTACAGTGATTCGGTCTTTTAAATCATCAGTCACAAAACAAATTAATTTAATGAGAGAAACACCTTATCCACCAATTTGGCAGCGCAATTATTATGAAAGTGTGATCCGTTCAGAAAAACATTTAGAGAATGTACGTTTATATATTGCAAACAATCCTTTAAATTGGGAGAAAGATGAAGAAAATCCTACACATTATCAACATGAAACATTAGATTTAGATGTATACTTTTAAATTATCCCGTAGGGTCACGGCTACATGATTTATTTGTGGTTTTATGAATCATTCAATTGCCGTGACCCTACCCACATGATGAATTAACAATTAAATTAAATTAAATTGTTATTGCAAATGGTACGACTTTAGTAAGCACTGGAAACGGGGGAACAATTAAAATTTGGCGACAAGGTTTAAATAATTTGCCATTATCAGGTAAATGGTGGGAGGTTTTGGGTGTGTAAGCAAAATCACAACCAGAAACAGTTAGACTTGCTTATTACAAATTAGCTAAGTTGTACCATCCTGATGTCAACAATTCAGCTAATGTTCAAAACCAGATGCGAGCAATTAATAAAGCGTACAGGCATTTCCAAGAGCAATTTTATCAAAGATAATCATTTGCAAATTAATCAAGGCTGAGGCTTTACTCTCCCCTTTGTAGAGAATTTGTGCATTTAGATACATAATTTTTTCATCAAAAGCCGAAAATACAATTAACTCATCCGTAAATCAGTGACTAAAAATTCCAGGTTAGGGAGGGGTAAATGCTGACTTAATATCCTGTTTTTGAATAGTTTTGATGAAATTTGTGCAAAATTGGCTTGTATAGTGGGCTAAAAATCAAGTAAATAAATTGGAATAGGATGAAAAACTCATTCTTAAGTCCCATCATCAGGAACAAAAATTTGGTTAATCAGTCGAATTTCACAAAAATATACCGATTTAGTTAAATTAATTAGGATTTATCTGATAATCCTGAACATTTCTTGATAGAGATTCCTACACCTTTACATTTAGTAGTAAAGGATTCTCTATGGCTGCTGAAAAACTTGTGAGTAATTGTCTAAACCTGCTGCAATATTTCTATTTTTGCAGTATACACCTGCTTTTTTTCTTGACTTGCGTTAGAATGTGCAGCTTTGAAATAAAATGAAAATTTAAAATTTTTCTATTGCTCATATTGCATCTTTGGAAAAAACGTTATAAATTGTTAATTTGTAGGGGAATGTTTGAATTTGTAACCTCAATAACTAAATCATTTTTCAGTATATATACTTGGTTGGCTTAACCTACTGATGTAAATTTAACAGTAGAGGGATATATTTTTACTGCCTAAAACAAAGTTCCGGTCATCCATAAGGAACAATGAATTATTAAAAAATATATCTAGCTTAACTGTTTTCCAGGTAATTTGCAGCTGTACCATATTAGGCAGCGTCAGATACTATTTAACAACTAAAGTTTGAGCATGAATTGATTAACTTATGCTATTTCTAAAGATTTGTCTTTGTTATGATCTGAATAGCAAAAAAAATTAAAGGCGCATCCACCCACAATTCACTAACTAAATGGAGTTATTCTGGCGATGCAACTCAATCAATTAGAAACACAGATAAGTATAGAAGACGAAGCATGGCAAGCGCTAGAAAATTCGATTATCTCTTATAGAGGTCGGCCTGTAGGTACAGTTGCAGCTTATGATTCTTCTGTCGAGGCTTTAAATTATGACCAGTGCTTTATTCGGGATTTTGTATCTTCAGCTCTTATTTTTCTGATTAAAGGCAGAACAGATATTGTTAAAAACTTCCTAGAGGAAACTTTAAAGTTACAGCCTAAAGAAAGAGCTTTAGATGCTTATAAACCAGGTAGAGGGTTAATTCCTGCCAGTTTTAAAGTTGTCTGTATCAATGGGGAAGAATATCTAGAGGCTGATTTTGGTGAACACGCGATCGCTAGAGTAACACCTGTTGACTCTTGTTTGTGGTGGCTAATCTTATTACGCGCTTATGTCATTGCTACTAAAGACTTTTCTCTAGCTTATCAGCCTGACTTTCAAAATGGTATCCGCTTGATCATGGATATATGTCTAGCTAACCGCTTTGATATGTATCCTACTTTGCTAGTTCCCGATGGCGCTTGTATGATTGACCGCCGCCTGGGTATTTACGGTCATCCGTTAGAAATTCAAGTGCTATTTTTTGCTGCTATGCGGTCAGCACGGGAATTGTTAATTTGTCAAGGTAATCAAGATATTGTCGAGGCTATTGATAATCGTCTGCCTCTATTATGTGGTCATATTCGTGAGCATTATTGGATAGATATTAATCGTTTGAATGCCATTTATCGCTTCAAAAGTGAAGAATACGGTAAAGCCGCAGTCAATCTTTTTAATATTTATCCTGATTCTATTCCCTATTATGAATTAGATAAATGGTTGCCGAAAAAAGGCGGTTATTTAGCTGGAAATGTGGGACCATCTCAAATAGATACTCGCTTCTTTTCTTTGGGTAACTTAATGGCAGTAATTTCGGGTTTATCCACGGAAGAACAGTCCCAAGCTATTATGACTTTGATTGAGGAAAGATGGGAAGATTTAGTAGGAGATATGCCTATGAAAATCTGTTATCCAGCTTTAGAAGGAGATGAATACCGAATTGTTACCGGTTGCGACCCTAAAAATATTCCTTGGTCATATCATAATGCTGGTAGCTGGCCTGTGTTAATGTGGTTTTTGGCTACAGCAGCTATCAAAACTCAGCGGCCACATTTAGCCCAAAAGGCTCTAGAAATTGCTAAATCTAGATTAGCAGCAGATGAATGGCCAGAATATTATGATGGCAAAAAAGGAAGATTAATTGGTAAACAAGCCAGAAAATATCAAACTTGGTCAATTACTGGTTTCTTATTCGCTCAGGAATTGGTCAATAACCCTGCTCAATTACCTCTAATCTGCTTTGAAAAATTACCCCCTGAAGTAGTTTCTAGAGCTTGTGAGTTTGAGTTAGGTAGCATAGATCCTTTTGTTTCTATGTAGCCTTAAATCAGGTCAGGTTGGGTTACTTTGTTTAATCCAACCTCCAATTTTATTGATGAGGTTAAACTGATCAGTATTTTCATAACTGTTATAAGAGAACAGGGAACACTTCGACTGCGCTCAGTGCGGTGCAGGGAACAGGGTTAAAAGTCTCTTGCTATAAGGTTTTGTTCCTAAAATCTGTACCTCATTTACCTGAAATATGCTGTATATGATTAATAGAGATTTATTTTTGATTGATAGCAATTGGCGACTTATTTTTAATGGCTGAAGACTTTACAAATCGGGAGCTAGGATGTATTATTAAATAATGGGAATCTGTGCAATTTTATTTTTTTGGCATAGATTTCAATTATATATACTTGACAAGTATAACCATATCACAACTTTTGACTGAAAAGCAAAATTTCCTGGAAAATTTACAATTCTTCATTAAAATTTTGGTCAGATATGGAGGTAAATTAGGGCTAATTGTTTATTTTCAACAATTTTTTTCTAGTCTTTGTGTTAAGCAGTTGTGCAAAATTAATTTCCTACGTAAAGCAAGGGAACAGGGAACAGGGAACAGGGAACAGGGAACAGGGAACAGGGAACAGGGAAATAAGTTGTGTAATTAATTCTGCCTAATTACTTAACATAAGAGGCTTTTTAGTTCTAAATTCTTTTGAAACGGAATTTAAAAAAAGTTATTATAAGAGTAGGTAGCCACCAACTACCTCAGTTGCAGTGGGAATAGACTGGCAATGGTATTTTAGCCGTCAAAACAACTGCTCTAAATTGCTATTTATTGATCATCAAACTAAATAAGTCTTTAGACATAGCAATTTTACGATTTTGAGTGGTGGTTAAGCTGCAAAACACTACCCTATTCTGAATATGTCCACTTATTTGGTAATGTAGCAAAGTAAGACAGTATTTGTAGTAGTAATAGATTAAAGCAAAATTCAGCCTAAAATCATGGAGCTTTCTAAAATGGAAACAGAAAAATTATTAGTAGTTGACGCTGTAGAACAGCAGGCTTGGGACTTATTAGAAAAATCTATTACTTATTATCAAAATCGTCCTATTGGGACAATTACTGTTTGTGACACTTCCCAAGCGGTGTTAAATTTTGATCATTGTTTTGTTAGAGATTTTGTTTCTTCGGCTTTACTATTTTTGATTAAAGGTAGATATAATATAGTTCGTAATTTTTTAGAAGAAACTGTAAAATTACAACCGAAGGAAAAACGATTTGATGCATATACAGCTAGTCGGGGTTTAATGCCATCTAGCTTTCGAGTGGTATCAGAAAATGAACAGGAGTATATAGAAGCAGATTTTGGAGAACAGGCGATCGCTAGAGTCACACCTGTAGATTCTTGTCTGTGGTGGATAATCATATTATATGCTTACACCAAAGCAACAAAAGATGTAGATTTTGCCTTACAGCCAGAATTTCAGCGCAGCATTGTTTTAATCATGGAACTGTGTTTGGCGACTCGGTTTGATATGAACCCAACCTTACTAGTTCCTGATGGTGCTTGTATGATTTATCGCCGTTTGGGAATTTATGGTTATCCTTTAGAAATACAATCTCTTTTTTATGCGGCATTACGGGCAGCTAGAAAACTTTTAGGCTGTGCAGGTGATAAAGAAATTATAGCGGGTATTGATAAACGACTGCCTTTATTAAAAGAACATATTCGCCATCATTATTGGATAGATATTAATCGTCTAAATGCCATTTATCGCTTTAAAGTTGAGGAATACGGACAAGCCGCTACAAATCAATTTAATATTTATGCTGATTCGATTCCTTATTCTGATTTATCTAGCTGGTTGCCGAAAAATGGGGGTTATTTAGCTGGGAATGTGGGACCATCACAGTTAGATACACGATTTTTTGCGTTGGGTAATTTAATGGCGGTAATTTGTTCCTTGGCAAGCGATCGCCAATCTCAAGCGATCATGAATTTAATTGAAGCACAATGGGAGGATTTAGTCGGCGAAATGCCGATGAAAATCTGTTACCCAGCTTTAGAAAAAGAAGAATACAGAATTTTCACTGGTTGCGATCCGAAAAATATTCCTTGGTCATATCATAATGGTGGTAGCTGGCCTGTATTGATGTGGCTGTTAACTGCGGCGGCGGAAAAAACAGGAAGACCAGATTTAGGTAAAAGAGCGATTGAAATTGCCCAAAAACGCCTCAGTAATGATCAATGGCCGGAATATTATGATGGTACAAGGGGATTATTAATCGGTAAAGGTGCGAGAAGATATCAAACCTGGACAATTTCCGGGTTTCTCCTAGCAAAAGAGTTAATTCGCAATCCTCAACATTTATCATTAATTAGTTTTGCAGAATTAGATGTAGAAGCCACTGCCCCTAGTTGTGATTTTTGAAAAGAGGGAACAGGGAACAGGGAACAGGGAACAGGGAACAGGGAACAGGGAATAGGCAACAGGCAATAGGCAACAGGCAATAGGCAACAGGCAATAGGCAACAGGCAATAGGCAACAGGCAATAGGCAACAGGCAATAGGCAAC
>DATGXB010000267.1:0-9829 GCA_035299225.1 Nostocaceae cyanobacterium
GTAATGGACTCAAGATATCTTTGACTATTTTTGGGAATGTTGGTAGAATCATGTTTATTTTTAAAATTTTGATATTGAGCCCAAAGTATACTATATTTTGGGCTATTTTTCTAGTATGTTTCTTAACATTCAACACTTCTGGTAAATTACGCTATGAAGCGTACAATATTCCGACGAATTTACAGCGTCCTGATTTAAGAATTGATGGGGGTACTGTTTCACGAGATAGAAATGGGGATACTGTTTACAGATTCCGCAATCGCAACTATCTTTATGCGGCTGTACAAGATCAGGGTTATGGTAAGGTTTTAATTTACAAAAATAATCGCCTGATTGCAACAAAATATTGTGGTGATGTTTAGTTAAAACATTCCTTCAAATCACTAGTGCAGCTTGGCGGAAATAACCATCCAGTTGAAAAAGCAGGAAATTACTATTTAATTAAGTTTTCTTCCCTCCTGCCTCCTGCCTCCTTGCACTAAATGAGTGAACATTGAATTTGCACGGCTTTTTGCAATAAATGATTGTATTCTTTATTGTTCACATAATAAGCCCCAAATCTTTCTAAATGGGGGTTCATCATTTGTGCGTCAAAGAGAATAAACTTTCTCTGACGCAATCTTTCTACTAATTTCACCATAGCAACTTTAGAACCTTCTGGGATGCGGTAAAACATTGATTCACCAATGAAAGCACCACCAATAACAATTCCTAATATTCCCCCTGCTAGTTCGTCACCTTTCCAAGTTTCAAAACTAAAAGCGTAACCAGCCTGATAAAGTTGTAAATATATCTGTTTTAATTCTGCGGAAATCCAGGTGGTTTCTCGGTTAGCACATCCAGCAACCACAGCAGGGAAGTCTCGGTTAACCGCTACGGTGAATCGTTCTTGGTTGAGAACTCGCTGTAATGATTTGGGATAACGAAACCTATCATCCAAAGGAATCAAAGTTCGTTCTCGACTTCTGTACCATTCTAGGCGATCGCTCTCATCCGCCATGAGAAAATAGCCTTGTGCATAACCTTGGACGATCGCCCCAACATCATATTGCATAATTTACGTAACCAGCAAAAAAATCTCAGTATCAGGCTTTTGGCATTGATCTGAGTTAATGAAACAATAAATACATTATTTAAAATTCAAAAATGACTCAACCAATACCCTCTATTACTTTACCACCTGCACAAAACGCTCAACAAGAAGGCCAATGGCTACAAAATCGCCTTCTACAGTGGCTAGATGAAGAATTTATCCCGGAAGCAGTTAATCAGGCGATCGCTCAACGGGCTGCACAAATTTATACTAGACAACGTATGGAAGGCGAAAATGACTTAGGTTCTCTCGTTATCGCCATAGTCACAGAAATGCAGTCTTTTGATTTTTCCAAGAGTTTTTATGGAGAGTTTGCGATCGCCAACGCTGTTAGCGATCTACTCTTAGAAAGCCTGGGAATTGATCGTTGTTGCGGTCAATAATTTTAGCAGTCAGGAGTCAGGAGTCAGGAGAATTTTAGATTTTAGATTTTAGATTTTGGATTTTGGATTTATTACTTCCTCATCCTCCTCCTCTTCCCTGTTCCCTGTTCCCTGTTCCCTGTTCCCTACTGTATTACCAACTAGACTTCACAACCCCAGGTAACAAACCCTCGTGAGCCCATTCCCGTAAAACGTTCCGAGATAGTCCAAAATCACGGTAAACGCCTCTAGGACGGCCAGTTAACCAGCAACGGTTACGGCGACGACTGGGGGCACTATTGCGGGGTAATTGTTGAATTTTGCGGTGAATTTCTAACTTATCTAGGGGAGATTCAGTATTTTTGAACTCTTCTAACAAAGCTTCGCGTTTAGCCGCATACTTTTCTACCATTCTGGCGCGTTTTTTCTCGCGCTCAATCATGCTCTTTTTGGCCATAAATCTTTTATCTAAGAAAAAACAGCATTTTCCATTTTACAATGATTCTTTCCTAATTGTCACAAATATTTGGGGCATAAATCCGCCAATTCACACGCCTCACAAGCTGGGGAACGAGCCTTACACACCGCCCGACCGTGATAAATCAGCCGAATTGACCAGTTTTCCCAATCGGGTTGGGGTAACAACTGCATCAAATCTTGCTCAATCCGAACCGGTTCTGTATTCTTCGTTAAACCCAACCGTTGGCTAAGGCGTTTAACGTGAGTATCTACTGTCACTCCAGCATTGATATTGTAAGCATGGGCTAATACCACATTCGCCGTTTTTCGTGCTACTCCCGGAAGCTGCAATAATTGTTCCATTTGGTTGGGAACAACAGAATTAAACTCATTGACAATCTTTCGACAAGCACCTTGGATATTTTTCGCTTTATTCCGATAAAACCCAGTTGATCGCACCAACTCCTCTAATTCTGTAATTTCCGCCTCAGCCAAACTTTTGGCATCCGGGAATTTACTAAATAATGCTGGTGTTACCTTATTTACTCTTTCATCTGTACACTGAGCAGAGAGAATAGTAGCTACCAGCAATTGTACAGGGGTTTCATAATCTAACGAGCAGGTAGCGTTAGGGTAAAGAACCTTTAAACGCTCCAAAATTTTTACAGCCCGTTGTTTTTGGTCAGATTTAACAGCTTTACTCACTGTAACAACTTTTGCACCCACTCCAACTGCACAGTTAATTGAGTAGTTTCTTTGACAATCAAGAAAATGCCCAGTCCTAAGAGTAGCACCAAACCGGTTTGCATTACACCCTCTTGGATTTTTGTGGGTAAGGGTTTACCCAGTACACCTTCAATCAATAAAAAAGCCAATTGTCCACCATCTAAAGCGGGAAGAGGCAAAATATTGATAATTGCCAAATTAATACTAATAATTGCGGCAAAAGACAACAAATTAGCACTATTATCAGAAGCTAATTCCGCACCAATTTTCACAATATTTACAGGGCCGGAAACCTGGCCAATCGTTTGTTGAAAATTAGTAACTAACTGACCAAAGCCTTTAAGTGTACCAATAAATAGCCTTTGGAAATTATTCGCCGCAACAGTAAAAATCTCAATGGGGTTTTGGGGATGACGGAAAACAGCCTTACCGTGGGGAGCGAGTTCTATTCCCACTACACCTTTATTGTCAGCGCCCAATTTAGGCGTAATTTTTAAAGTTTCTTGCTGATTTTTATGCTGAACAGTTAATTTAATTTCCTGATTAGGATGATTTTTAATTTCCTGAGTCAGCACTAAAATAGAATCAGCCGCCGCAGGCAATTCTTGACCATTCACAGCCAAAATAATATCACCATTTCTAATTCCGGCTTGATAGGCTATAGATTGCTCATTAACAGGTTTAACAATTACCCCTGGTTGATATTGAAAAGTATCGGGTATACCAACAATACCCACTTGTAGAGCTAGAACCAAATAAGCAAAGATTAAATTAGCGATGACCCCAGCACTAATGACGATCGCCCGATCCACAATAGGACGGTTGCGGAGTAAATTCGGGTCATTCGGCTCAATTTCACTATCTGGGTCATCATCAGGAAACCCAACAAACCCACCCAAAGGGAAAGCCCGGACAGCGTACTCAGTTTGTGGTCCTTGGTACTTCCACAGTGTGGGGCCAAAACCCAAAGAAAAACGATTAACCAGAATACCTTGAGCACGGGCGGCGATAAAATGCCCAAACTCGTGTACCAAGATTAGCACAGCCAAAACTGCGATCGCTGCTAGAACAGACAACATAGACCAAATTTCAAAATATTGAGATATGTTTCTTATTCTAGTGTAAGGAGGCAGAAGGCAGGGAACAGGAGGCAGTTATGATGGTGTTAGGGATGGGGTTTGTCTGTTTGTGCGATCGCCTACGGCGGGTGTTGTGCGATCGCCTATGGTGGGTGTTGTGCGATCGCTGAAAGCGGGCGTTTCGCCATCGCCTAACTTAACCGACTGACTACACTAATTTTTGATTGCATTCCTCAATTGGTGTCGCTAGTTCTTCCCGAATTGATTCCCGCATCCCAGGAATCGAGAAAAGATAAAGAGTTTCATCGATGTCCAGTCAGCTTCAGATATTAGCACAACATTACTACTCTGTCCTGCGATGATAATCGGTTGATGGGACTGATTGACAGAATCAATGAAATTTTGTAGCTGCTTTTGAGCTTCATTAACTAGGGTTATAACTTTCCATCTGCATCAATAATTTAATTACTGCTTTTATTCAAATTGGTCATAATGTCCACCAATCGCAAAAATATAAACATACTGATCATCAAACTTGTAAACCACACGGTCTTTTTCTGATAATCTTCTTGACCAAAAACCCGATAAATTATGTTTTAAAGGTTCTGGTTTTCCTGTTCCCGTAGCTGGATCATCTCGCAACATTTCCTTAATCAACCTACAGAGATTTTTATGCAGCGTTTTGTTATTTTTTCTCAGTTCTTCATAAACCTCCCAAGTATTCCCCTCAAATACTAAGTATCTCATCCATTTCCTCACTGCTGGGAGAATAACCTTGATTTTGCAAATGAGTAACCATAGAATTAGCAATTTGTTGGATTAAACTACTATTTTGCAAAATGTATAAAGTTTCTTGTTCTCGTTCCCAATCTTCAGCACTAATCACTATAAAATCTGCCCCATTCTGATTAGTTATCTTCAGGGGTTTATGCTGGCTAATAACCTTTTTTATAATATCTTTCAGATTGTCTCTAAATTGGTTGACGCTTATAGAATCCACAGGCTTTTCCCTAGATTTAAGAGTATTCTGTTAATATAATAGTATATTAGTCTTAGTTTAACATTTTTGATTCTGCTCAAACTAAGTGCTTAACTGCATAACAATCCAAACATTTCTACTCTTCCACACTCAAAATAGGACTGATAATATCTCCTAGAGTTTTACCTTTACCAGCAATGGAGTCTGGGGGAGTGCGATTTCTCAGATTTGCAAAATCCTCATCTGTAAATTCTATACCCTCCCGTTCTATACGTTCCCTAAATCGCAAAGTCATTTCCCAGAAAGTTTCACCATTAGGATTAGAATTTTTTTCCTTGATTTGGAATAATTGAGACTGAAGTACATTCAACAAACAAGTTTTATCTTCAACAGATAAATCATCAAGAGATTTAATTATTTCTTGTAAAGTCATTGTCAAACCTCCTGAACAATTACAAATAATTTTTACAGCGTAATAGCACCTCAAATTTCATATTTTACTACATTTAACAATTATCCTGTTAATCCTTTAATCTTGTACATCCTGATTCTGACAGTTAAATATTAATGAAATATCGCCTATCGCCATCAATTAAATCTTGTAGCTGCTTTTGAGCTTCATTAATTAGTATAATAACTTTCCATCTGCATCAATAATTTAATTATAGAGATGCGATCGCAATAAAGCGGGCGTTTCGCCATCGCCTGTGGTGGGTGTTGTGCGATCTCATAATTCAAATGAACTAGAAAAGATGCGATCGCACAATGGTTATTAAGTTTTATTCTTGAAGCTAAGTTAACAGATAGACATTGATCCTACAATATAAGTAATCATGTGTCTTTAAAGTTAGTGGTATAATGATCACAAAATCTATCGGCTGTCAGATTGTAGCGTAGTAATCTCTCCCGAATAGCTTTATCATCATTAATCTTATTATCGACACATAATGAATTAATGAAATTAGATATCTTTTCACATAATAGATTCAGTTTCTCTGCATTAATAATTCGAGTGTTAGCTTTAGGTGAGGCTGCATATTCAAACTTGACTGATGGATGAACCAAAATCGGCATAAAACGACAAGTTTTATCATAAGTATTAGTAAACCATTCACCAGATCCATTCAACTGATTACAGTCATGTTTACTAATAGTATCTGTAATAGCTCCATTTTTGCACTCAATCACAAAGTATGATAAGTTGCCAACTTCCCATAGTACATCTGGTCCTTTTCTATATTCTGCTTCTGGACGCTGACTGTTAAACCCAATATATCGAGCAATTATCTTTAATGATTCTTCAAATATATCTGCTGTTTCTGGTTTAAATATTAATGATTCTAACAATCCATTCATCTCAATAACAATTTTATTGGGATCATCAAATTTTTGTCTTAGGTAATTCCCACAAATCCTAGCTTGATCCATCGCTCTCGATTCAAGCTTGTGATATGAAATGCCTTCTATTGGTTTAATTACTCTTGAGTTATCTTTGGCTGCTGACATCAAAATTCTTTGAGCTTCTATTTGATCATAGAAGTTAATGTATTCTGCCAAGCATTGTTTTAGGTAAGATTTGAGAGGTTTCTCATTCTCATTTACTGTATTTATAGCTTTCTTAAACTCATTAACTGCGGCATCATAATTTTTAATAGAAGCAAAATCATACGCTTTCCTTTGTGCAACTGTTATTAAATCAGGTGTGTTAGTTTCTTTGTATGACAGTGCTGCCAAAGCACCCTTACTTTTAGATACCCAATCTTGGTTTCTATTTAAGCAATACATAATCGTTTCCTTTATGGACAAATTTCCTGCTTTAATTTGTTCAGAAATTTGCTCTGATAAGTTTATTTGTGCTTTAGTTGCAGGAGAAAATTGATCCATTGCACCTCCAGCATATAATTGGCTAGTAAGATTACGCCCCATTAAAAACACAACACAGTGATCATCACTGGATCTAACGCCACGCCCCATCCCTTGCTCTATTTTTTGAATTGCTTGAGAAGCTTTTCTTGAACTTCCCATTAAAATAACTTGTTCAACTTTATCAATAAAACGCCTAACAGATGGCAATCCATCAATAACAAGAAACCTACAAGCATCCTTTGGTAAATCTATTCCATCATAGCGATTCACTAGTACTGTTAATCCAACTTTCTCTTTTTTTAAACGACTTACACCTTCATACAAATTATCTTTATCCAAAGTTAGATTCCCCTGCCAGTATTTAGCTCGTTCTTTAGATGGAACAATAACAACAACATTTATATTTTGTGAAATTGATTTACAAAATTCTTTGATTTGATCGTCAGTTATTTCAGGCTTGATTACTTGTGGAAGTAAAATCATTCTATCACCAATATCACCTGCTGTTTTAGGTGTAACAGGATTATTAATAGATACATCCGTAATACCAAAGTGGCTGGCTAAAATACTATCATCAACCAATGTTGCTGTCATAAATATCTTTCTACGAGCATGGATAATACTCGGAATCATATGAATTGGTATACAGTGTGGTGAAATTTCTATTTTATCTGAGCTAATAACACACCTTGATAAACGTAGTGATTCCTTTATCAATGGCCATACAAACTTTAGCCAGTCCGCTTTTTTATATTTAATTAATATTTCTGATATTTCTCGGATCTTACTTTGCCAAGCCCAAAAAGGAACTTGCATATAAGCATTGGGTTCGCCATTGTCGATCTCCATTTCCTTTGTATCGCATTGTTGTTGAAGTGACTGCTTAAAGCATTGATAAATTTCTTTGTATGCAGGGATTCTACTATCAATTGTTAACATAAATTGGTCTTCTACAGTCTCAAGACACGCATGGGCATCATCAATAATAATGCTACCAATATCTATTTTGATGCCTTCATCACCAACACCAAAAGCTGAAAATCCATTAACCAAAGTAAAGATATTAATAACTAAAATAGCCTTGCCAGACAGAAATCTAGGAGAATCTGCTTTCTCCACAATTTCGATTCCAAGGTCTTTTGCTTCATCAGCAACCTGTTTTTCTAGATACTTATCAGGAACTACATATACTGCCGGTCCTTTACATTCATTTAAGCAACTTTTGAGAATAAGTAACCCGACTACAGTTTTACCACTACCAGTATTCATTTTGATAACTAAATCTTTGTCATTCCTCCTAGAGAACCAATGATCCCAAACCTCTGTTTGAACATCTCTTGGATATTGAAATTTGCCTTCTTTTTTATTTGGAAGGGCTGTAAATATCTCTCTAGGATGAAGAATTGTATCGCTTGTGTTTCCGCTATTAATTTTACTAAAGTCAATAGGCATGATATCCCCCTGTACTATTCAAGCCTTACTACGTGTTAGGCTGGGTAATACAGCCTATTGTTAGCAATATAACATGAAAAAATGATTATGTATTTAGATCCTAATGAACATTACTTTATTTAACTCAAACAGATTTTTAAATATCTGATTTGTAGATATTAAGCGCGGTATTTTGTATTGCAAATACTCTAATAATGTTGTCAAAGGCCGGAAGTGTTTCGCAGATCATAGCGATCGCGTAATATGGAAAAATCATGTTGACATCTTCCAAATACACCCCCGGCACATAAGACTGATACACAGCAGTTAGTAGTTTAAAAGAGCAATTTACAAATTTATTGCCCCTATTACAACACCTCTCTACCCAAATACGGCTGTAATGCTTCCGGTATCAAAATTGTCCCGTTGGGTTGTTGGTAATTCTCCAAAATGGCGGCCATGGTTCTACCTACGGCTAAACCAGAACCGTTGAGGGTGTGGACGAACTGTGTACCTTTTTTACCCGCTTCTTTAAAGCGAATATCTGCCCTTCTTGCTTGGAAATCACCACAATTTGAACAACTGGAAATTTCTCGATACTTACCCGCAGAAGGCAACCATACTTCTAAATCATAGGTTTTAGTTGCGCCAAAGCTGATATCACCAGTACATAAATTGATGACTCGATAGGGTAACTTTAACGCCTGTAAAATCGCTTCGGCATTATTTACCAGTTTCTCTAACTCATCAAAAGAACTGTGAGGCTGTACCAACTTCACCAGTTCCACTTTATTAAATTGATGGAGGCGAATTAAACCCCGCATATCTCGGCCATAACTTCCCGCTTCTCGACGGAAACAAGGAGTATAAGCACAATGATAAATCGGTAAATTTTCTGCTGCCAGAATTTCTCCCCGATACAAGTTAGTTAGGGGTACTTCGGCAGTGGGTATTAACCATAAATCATCATCAGCACATTTAAAGCTGTCTTCGGCAAATTTGGGTAATTGTCCCGTTCCCGTCAACGAGTCAGAATTTACCAACAAGGGGGGAGCAACTTCTAAATAACCCGCTTCTGTTTGCTTGGCCAGCATAAACTGAATTAGCGCTCTTTCTAATGCTGCACCTGCTCCAACTAAGGACACAAAGCGACTTTGGGCAATTTTTACTGCCCTTTCAAAGTTCATGATTCCCAGTTTTTCGCCAATTTCCCAGTGTGGGAGAATGTTCGGGTTTTGGGGCAGATACTCATCACCCCAGCGCCGGACTTCCTGATTTTCTTCTTCACTCTTGCCAATGGGTGTAGAGTCACTGGGTAAGTTAGGTAATTCTAGAACCTGTTGTTGAATTTGGGCTTTTAATTCTTTTTCTTGGGGTTCTAGGTCGGCTAATTTGGCTTTAACTGTATTTCCCTCTTCCCGTAAGGCTTGAATTTCTGGGTCTTGAGGGTTAATACCAGATTTAACTTTTTGTCCGACAAGTTTACCAATTTCATTACTACGGGCTTGGAGTTGACTGCGTGCCCCCTCTAGTTCCCGTTGTTTTTGGTCTAACTCTAATAGGGGCTGTATGTCGTATTTACCATTACGACTATCTAGCTTTGCTTGAACCAGTTGGGGGTTTTCCCGAATTTGCTTAATATCCAGCACAAAATTTTCTCAATCTTTTCAGCTTACTATTTTCCTGCCAAATCATCAGCATATTCTGATTTTAGTCGTTAGTCATTAGGAAGTAGGGAACAGGGAACAGGGAACAGGGAACAGTTATTAGTCATTAGTCATTAGTTATTAGGGAATTAATTATCTTTCCCCCCTGCCCCTCTGCCCCCCTGCCC
>DATGXB010000268.1:0-3653 GCA_035299225.1 Nostocaceae cyanobacterium
CGGCAATCATATTTTCAACACCAATTTCAATTTCCATATTCACCTCCACAGCGGCGCGGGTGCCTACGTGTGTGGTGAAGAAACTGCATTGATCGAATCGATCGAGGGGGCAGGAGGCAGGAGGCAGGAGGCAGGGGGGCAGGGGGGCAGGGGGGAAAGAGTAATTAATTATTCTTCTTTTTTGACTTTTGACTTTTGACTTTTGACTTTTCCCACACTCCGCACCCTACCTGGCGACTCTTCGCATATAATTTCCCCAAAGTTGGGCGGCTTGGGCACTGCTGCCGGATGTGGGAGAGTTGTTATCATTGCCCAGCCAAATACCTGTGACTAAACGCTGACGGGGAATAAAACCGATATACCAAAGGTCAACGTTTTTATCAGTTGTACCTGTTTTACCACCTTCTCCCAAGCCAATAGCTGCGCTGCGTCCTGTACCGCTAGTTACTACACCCCGCAATAAAGTAACCATTTGATTCGCTATTTCTGGCTTGAGTACCCGTTTATTGCCGTTGGGGTCTTGGTCAAAAGAATAAATTACACGGCAAGTCTTTAAATTTTGACGGTCTTCGCAGTCGCTACTATCTAAAATCCGACTAATCGCATGGGGAGGATTCCACACACCCTGATTGGCGATCGCTCCAAATCCCCCAGTCATTTCTAAAACATTGACTACACTTTGTCCCAGCACCAAACCCGGTACAGGATCAAGATCAGATTTCACTCCTAAACGTTGTGCCATTTCCACAACTTTATTTAGCCCTACATCCCGCGCTATTCTCAAAGCGATAGGATTTTCCGATAAAGCCAAACCCACAGCCAAACTTAAGCTACCACTACTAGAACGACAAGGCCGATAGGTAAAACCCTGCCAAGGTAAAGCAGCACAGGAATAGGTTCTAAATGGGGATATTCCCTGCTCTAAGGCGGCTGTATAAGCAAAAACTTTAAAAGTAGAGCCTGGTTGTCTTTTGGCTTGTACAGCCCGGTTAAATTGGCTCTTTCTAAAATCAGTCCCCCCGACCATGGCCAAAATACTGCCATTGCTAGAGTCTAAAGTGACTATTGCTCCTTGGGAAAAACCAAAGGTAGAACCTGCATTATTTACAGAATTACGTAATGCCGCTTCAGCTTGGGCTTGCATTCCCAAATCTAAATTTGTCTCAATTATATAGTTCCCTTCCTTCGCTGCCCCTTCTCCTAAAATTGCTTCCAATTCTTGAAAGACATAATTATAAAAATAAGGAGCAATGGTTTTTGCCTGACGTTCACACACCTTCGGGCTTACCTGCACCGTAGAACGTCGAGCGCGGTTGGCTTCTTCTGGGGTAATTTTCCCCATTTCCAGCATCCGCTTAATTACCCGATTGCGATAATCTGCTGCGGTGAATTTATTCGGACCATCACCACAAAAATCAAAGGCGTTGGGTGCTGGTAAAATTCCTACTAAAGTCGCTGCTTCAGCCAAAGTTAACTCTTTAGCTGACTTATCAAAGTAATAGCGAGATGCATCTTCAAAACCGGAAGTGTCAGCACCTAAAAATACCCGATTTAAGTAAGTTAGTAAAATCTCATCTTTGCTGTAAAAGGCTTCTAACTTTAAAGCCACCACCGCTTCCCGGACTTTTCGCCCCACAGAATCTTGTCTACCCACATAGTCACGGAATAAACTGCGGGCTACCTGCTGAGTTACGGTACTAGCTCCCTGTTGGACATCTCCACTGCGAGTATTAATCAGCACTGCTCGCGCTACCCCTAAAGGATCAACGCCAAAATGCCAGTAATAGCGGCTATCTTCCGAAGCCACCACCGCCGCCGGTAAATAGGGGCCAAAATCCGATAATTGTTTTAGGTCAATATGGGCGGTTGTTCTGGGTTCACGTAGCGGTGTAGAACCATCACGGGCATAAACTACCACTGGGGCGCGGGTGGCGGTAGGTAGGGGATGAACAGAAAACTTTGTCCATTCTAAACCCAGAGCTAGAGCGAAAGTGGCGGTTACACCACCAACACCGTAAGCAGTCCAAGTGGCTAACTTGACATACCAAGGGGGTGGATCAACATATTGCAGACGCACAGAAGCGGCTAATTCTGGTGGTCCTAGAGTCAAAACATCGCCGTGACGCAGTTCTAGGGAAGTTACTCGCCGCTTACCGCGATAAATTCCGTTGGTGGAATTTTCATCTTTGATTGTGAAGGCGGGAGTGCGTTGGCTGGAGTCTCTAGTCAGGGAAAGATGAATTTGGCTAACAACTGGGTTGCGGACGACTATATCCGAGGATTTGGAACTACGACCCAGGATATAGCGATCGCCTAATAGTGGATATACTTCCGCTTTATCCGCTCCCGCATCCTGCACCCAGAGTTCAGGAACTCTCGCATTGGGCTTGAGCGCCAGTTTAGAAAAATCTACCCTTGCTTGGATTGTATTGACTGCTTGGGTCAGTTGACCAAGTAATGTTTGTGGCTTTTGCGGGCGTTGGGGGGAACTCATCGGCTATATAACATCACAGTTGTTAGTTAAAAATCAGGCGCACTGCCAGTTTGATAATAGTCTTACAGTTCATGATTCCATACCCAAATATGAATATCAGATTTTTACTTCTGAGAATTAACTCTCACAGGCGAACTGCACGCCTACTAATCCCTAATTCTATTGTTTTGGGGGACGCTGGGACTTTTTTCTCACTTCTCCTGATAATAATAACTTTGTATTAGCAGTATTTTTGCCCTTATATTGAGGTTTAACTTCTTTTACAGCGATGAACGCTCTAAGCTTGTATTAACAGGATTTTCACTCTTTTCTAGGGACAGGCTAAGGCCAAAGGCTTGATAGTCATTGGTTTTTGGAGATTGATCTAAGGTTTTACCATTTCTGATTATAAAAACAATAAATAATCATGACATAATTTTACTAAAAACCTACAGGGAATGAGGGAGAAGAGAACTTACATCCCTGCTGGTATGGCTGCAAAATGAGGCTGAGAAGCAACACCTGAATAATTAGCGCGATCGCCTGTTAGACGTAGGCGTTTTTTGTAAGGAAGCAATCAACAGGCAAATTATACCGATAGTAATAAATGAATCTGCCAGATTAAACACAGCAAAATTGATTAAGCGAAAATCCAGAAAATCCACCACATAGCCAAGAGCAAATCTATCAATCCCATTACCCATTGCTCCACCTAAAATTAAACCATAACCCCACTCTTCCCAAGAAGTTAAAACCGGGCCTAGCCAAGCCAGACCAATTAAAAATAAACTTACAGCTAGAGATAACCAAGGCAACCACTTTTCACCACTGAACAAGCTAAAAGCCGCACCAGTGTTAGTAACATAAGTAAAATGAAATATTCCCGGTAATATTGGTAATGTTTGCCCCAAACTAAAGGTTTTCGATATCCAGTATTTAGTCAATTGGTCAATCAAAAAAGCTACAACAGCAGCAAGCCAGAAAAAACGGTTTTTTAAACGCATGATTTAGTCATTAGTCATTAGTCATTAGTCATTAGGATTCGACTGCGCTCAGTGCGGTGCTCTTAACAGGCAATAGGCAATGGGCAACAGGTAACAGTCATTAGTCAAAAGGATTTGAGATTTTGGATTGAGTTTAGCAGTGAGAAAGTAAGTTATTTCCCCCCTGCCCCCTGCCC
>DATGXB010000269.1:0-15857 GCA_035299225.1 Nostocaceae cyanobacterium
CTGCCCCCTGCCCCCCTGCCTCTTCCCCCCCTGCTCCTCTACCCTAAACAATCTTTCAAGCTATAAACCACCCTTTCTTGCTGTTCCTGTGTTAACTCTGGATACATAGGTAAAGATAATACTTGATTACAAGCTTGTTCAGATATGGGTAACTGTCCAGCTTGATAACCTAAATTTTCATAAACTGGCTGTAAATGTAGGGGCAGAGGATAATAAACCATTGAACCTACACCTTTTTCTTGGAGTTGACTCCGCACCGAGTCCCGATACTTGGCTGTAGCGCCGTTTCTTTCTTCCCCAGCAATGCGAATAGTATATTGATTCCAAACTCCTACACCATTTGCTAATTCTTGGGGGATGATAACACCTGGTATTTGATGCAGTAATTGGGAATAATAGGCGGCTATTTGGCGGCGTTTTTCGTTCCAACTGTCTAAATAACGCAGTTTTATCTGTAATATTACTGCTTGAATTGCATCTAAACGACTATTAACGCCAATTGCTTCATGCAGGTATCTAACTTTGCTGCCATGTTCACGTAAAACACGTATTTTTGAGGCGATAGCTGGATCGTTAGTAGTGACTGCACCACCATCACCACAAGCACCTAAATTTTTAGTTGGATAGAAGCTAAAACAGCCAATGTGTCCGATACTACCAACTTTTTGCCCCTGCCAAGTTGCTCCTGTAGCTTGAGCACAATCTTCAATTACTGCTAAATTGTGAGACTGAGCGATCGCCATTAGTTGGGTCATCTCTACAGGTTGCCCAAATAAATGCACGGGAATAATAGCTTTTGTTTTGGATGTGATTGCTGCGGCTACCTGTTTCACATCTAAATTAAAGGTATTAGCATCAATATCTACAAATATCGGTTTTGCTCCCACCGCACTGATCACTTCAGCCGTAGCAATAAATGTAAATGGTGTAGTAATAACCTCATCACCAGCACCAATGTCAAAAGCGCGTAAAGCCAAGTAGAGGGCATCAGTACCAGAATTACAAGCTACACATTCATTTACACCATGATAAGTAGCAAACTGTTGTTCAAAACCTTCTATAGCTGGCCCACCAATATAGCGCCCAGAAGTCAAAACCTCTAGAACTGCTGGACTGATTTCTGCCTCTAGGTTAGCATACTGCTGTTTGATATCAAAGGGTGGGATGAAATTTACGCTTTGGATCATGAGTTCTCATTTTATCAAAATATACAAAAGATGCTACTTGACGGTCTATAATTTGCTGATTGATTTATTCAAAAAGCGGGATTTAAGACTGTCACTCAAAATACTTATCTAGCCGGACTTTTACCAAAAAATTGGGTTTAAAGCCCTGTCCTTTGAGGAAGGCTTTTTGATAGAGTAGTGGAAACAGGCAGGGCATTGTCTGCCGGGCGAAATAGTGTAAGACGGTATGAAACTGCAACTGTTGTTTGAACCCAGAATCTCCGCACTTTTGGGAGTATGTCAATAATACTAAAATACTTGGTCTTCATCCCCCCTGCCTCCTAGAGATTGAAACCATGCCAGAGTTAATCAAATTAGATTTAGTAGATTTAGTTTTGGCTGTAGGACTGATGGCGATCGCTATTGGTTTATCAGCCTGGGAAAAATTAGGACTAGAGTTCAACTTAGCCTTGGCTACAGGTAGAACTATCATCCAGCTTGCTGTTTTGGGATATATTTTAGACTTCATTTTTGCTGTGGGCAATGCTTGGCCTTATGTAGTTTTGGCGATTCTAGCAGTATTATTGACAATTACAGCCATCATCACACGAAATCGCATTAGTCAAAAAATTCCCCGTGTCTTACCTTTGGTTTGGGGTGCGATCGCCATTAGTACGGTTTTAACACTGGTTTACACCAATTTTCTGATTATTCAACCTGATAAATGGTACACACCCCGTTATATTATTCCCTTCGCGGGGATTTTGCTGGGTAATGCCATGAATGCGGCCTCCGTAGCCGGTGAACGGCTGGTTAGCACTATTAACCAACTATCTACGGACATTGAAACACACCTCAGCTTAGGAGCAACTCCTCAAGAAGCCGTAAAACAATACCGCAAAGATGCCATTAGAGCCGCATTTCTCCCCACCCTCAACCAAATGATGTTAATTGGTCTGGTAACAATACCCACATTTACCAATGGTCAGTTATTAGGTGGTGTCTCACCTCTAGACGCTGTTTCCTACGAAATTTTAATTATTTTCATGGTTGCTGCTACAAATTTATTAACCACCATTCTAATTACTCAAGCTCTCTACCGTCAGTTTTTTAACTCTCATGCACAGTTGATTAGTCATTAGGAGGCAGAAGGCAGAAGGCAGGAGGCAGAAGGCAGGAGGCAGGAGGTAATAGGCAATAGGCAATAGGCAATAGGCAATAGGCAATAGGCAATAGGCAATAGATAGATAATTTATTCTTTTTCCCCCCTGCACCCTGCCCCCTGCCCCCCTGCCTCTTCATCCCCCTGCCTCCCTGCACCCTGCACCCTGCTCCCCTGCCTCTTCATCCCTGCGGCCAGCGCCAGTTATATCTATTCCATTCGTAAATACCTTGAATTTCGTACTCTGTACCGTTATAAAAGCGAATTACACAACTAGTAAAATTGCCATCACCGTTGTTAACTTCATCTATCTGAATCACTATACAGGGAAACCATTCACGCTCACAGGGCCCGTCATCTTGTACCCATTCCCATAATCCGTTGGAAATTTCAATGCGATCGCCTACTTTTAACTTTATTGCTTCTTCAATTAGTGAATATTTCTCAAAATGGTATGATTCCAAGCGATTTAACCACTGTACCCCATAGCGATCGCGGATAAATTGCACTGCACCAGAATCCTGTTCTAACAGCCAGTCATTCAGTAACCGCACCTTCCAAGTACCATTCTGTTCTTCTTCTAACTTCACAAACTGTAAAAATGCTTCTAATTCTTCTGGTTCTAGTTCATCCAATGGATTAGCAGAACTTAATACCTCAGAGTTACTACCCTGAACTTGTTCTATTGCTTGCAGTATGATTTGTTTCTGTGTATCCGTAAGAGGACAACCCGCAGCAGCACATTTACTAAAAGCTGATTGCAAGGCTGTTTCCACCTCATCTGGAGTCATAGGTGAATAGGCAATTAAGAGTTTATTTTTTTAATTATTACAGAAAATTCATTAGAGTTTTCCCAACAAGAGACATAAACTTTAGATCATCTGGGTTTATAACTATTACCAGATGCCTCCTGAGTAAAAAATATAGTTAAGTTCCGTTAACGCAATTTTGCCCTAGCTTATGAAATGTTTATTAACATTCATCCAACCCCTAAAAATTATTCTGGCTACCACCTTGATGATTTTTCTCTCTTGGGTAGCTACTCCCAATGCTACAGCACTCACACAGATTAAGTTATCTGACCTTTCCTATCATGATTGTCCTCCAGAATTATCCGTCGGTGCTGTTACCAGTGGGGGTTCTGGGTCAGCAGCTAACTGTTTTATTATCACAGGCAAAGCCCAAAACAGCACTCGGAAAACAGTTTATGATGCAGATATCTATGGACGCATCTATGATGCCAATAATAACCCTATTTTACAAAATCGTTCTCGTTTAGGTGCGATCGCTGAAGTTCCTCCAGGAATTAGCGATTTTGAATTAAGAATTTCTGTTCCAGCTAACCAGCCTACACCTTTAAAGCTAAAGCAATTTAAGGCTTCTGGTTTTAGTGCCATAGTCAGGAGATAGGCAGGAGGCAGAGGGCAGGGAAGCAAGGGGGAAATAAGAATTAATTTAACTGCCAAGAATCTCATTTTTTCTTATTCCTCCCCTCTCCATCCCCTCTGCCTTTCTCCCGCACCCCTGCCTCTTGTTGGCACTTTTTAAAACCCAACAGCTACTCTACCCAAGCCTTGAGATAATAATCCACCTATGATCTGTAATGCAAATATAGCTAACATTGGGGAAAGATCCACGCCGCTAAATGGGGGAATAATTGAGCGAAATAGATCAAGATAAGGGTCTGTCAATTGCGCTAATGCGGTAAATGGCTGATTATACCAATTAATATTGGGAAACCAAGTTAATGCTACCCGAATTAACAATAGAAAGGTGTAAAGTTGTATAAACGATGACAAAACCTGTATTGCGAGCATAGATTTATTTATTTCCTTTTGAGTGTTGTGGTGTCAATGGGTTTTCATCATTGATTTTAATTTAACTAAACATTACAGCGTTTGGGAATTGCTGCTGTTTTGACCACTATTGACACCTGAATTTAGTTACCAACGAACTTTTATGAATCTTGAGAAAGAGAACGTTGCTCGCTGCTGATTTGGGACGCACTACCATTAACATTTCCCAACTGCTGGCGCACATCGTCAATTGTAGCATTGAGCTGGGCAATTTTATCTTCAAGCGATCGCCTCGCCATTTCCATTTCTAGATTCTCATTGGCAGCAGACCTAATTTGCCGTTTTCTAGCTGCATTTTTCTTTGCGTCTGGAGAACTAATTTCCTCGTCATCTGGGGGAAATAGAGCATCTCGTCGGGTAGCCAGCACAGCGCCTAAAATCCCACCAACTACACCTCCGACCAATGCCCCCGCAAAAAAACCACTCCCAAAACCATCTCGACTCATATTTTCACCGCCTTCAATCTGCGACTATCAAAAAGTATAGTTAAAGTATTGTCCGGCTCTAGCTGCATCCTAGCTTAATTTCCCGGCTCAAGTTCCAAAAATGCGATCGCCTGCATCCCCTAAGCCCGGCACAATATAACCCTGATCATTTACCACTTCATCAATAGTAGCAGTGTAGACCCTTAAACCAGGATAAGCCCCATTGAGCTTTTGTAAAGCTGGTGGTGCAGCCACCACACTTATAATCCGTATTAACTCAGGATCAACACCCCTCTGTGTTAATTCTGCCATCGCTGCCATTATAGAACCTCCTGTTGCCAACATTGGCTCAGTAATTAATACCCTTGTCTCAGGAGCAAACTTTTCTGGCAGTTTATTCAAATAACAAACCGGTTGCAAAGTCTCTTCATTCCGTACCAAACCAAAATGATAAATTGAAGCTAAAGGTAGTACAGTTTGTGCCCCTTCCAGCAACCCTAACCCAGCCCGTAAAATCGGTACAACTGCCAAAGGTACTTGAGGATCAACCATAGTAGCTGGACAAGTAGCCAAAGGAGTGTCTACCATAGTTTCTAAAGTTGGCAGCCAATCTCGTGCCGCTTCATAAGTTAACCAGCGCCCCAACTCTGTCACCGCACTGCGAAACAAAACCGAAGGTGTAGCCGCATCACGCACCACAGCCAACCAGTGTTTAATCAAAGGATGAGGAGGGACATAAACCAGCAGTTGTTTTGTCATAACTAGAAACACTTAACCCTTTATTTTATCTCAACTGAAACACCATGATACTCTCTCCCGCGTCTGGTTGATAGGGTAAGGGGGAGGAGAAGAGGCCGGGGGGCAGAGGGGCAGGGGAAAAGAGGCAGGGGGGCAGAGGGGCAGGGTGCAGGGGGGAAAAAGAATAAATTATCTATCTATTGCCTATTGCCTATTGCCTATTGCCTATTGCCTATTGCCTGCTGTTCCCTGTTCCCTGTTCCCTACTTCTATTGACAAAATTTTTCATTAATAGTTGACAACAATTCTCAATCGAGTTTATATTATGAATAGTGTTCTCCTCTCTTAAAAGGATCGGCAGACGGGATGAGCCAGCAGCAGCAGGCTTCTCCCTCTTTTTATATCTGGTATTCTATAATTAACCATCTATTCACTGTAACAGTACAGCACGTTTCAGGGATATGAAGTACAAAGGCTAAGAACAAACCCTTATGCCAAGGGACTTTCAACCTTCTTACTGTTCCCTGTTCCCTGTTCCCTACTGTAGATATAAAGTACAAATTTTGATAGAAAAAATACAGGATAATTTGGTAAATTGTTTCTGTAAGAGTAAATTCAACCAAAATTTTTCAATTCTTAATTTCTAATTTTTAATTGCTTATGCTTCCTGATAATTCATTTGATGTTATAGTGATTGGTGCGGGAATTGGTGGCTTAGTCACCGCTACCCAACTAGCAGCCAAGGGAGCAAAAGTTTTAGTTTTAGAAAAATATTTAATTCCTGGTGGTAGTGCTGGCTATTTTGAACGTCAAGGTTATCGCTTTGATGTTGGTGCATCCATGATTTTTGGTTTTGGAGAAAAAGGTACAACTAACTTACTAACTCGTGCCTTAAATGCCGTTAATGTTCACCAAGAAACCATCCCTGATCCTGTACAAATTCACTATCACTTACCTGATCAACTAAATCTCAAAGTTGAGCGCAATTATGAACAATTTTTACAAAATTTAATAGCTTATTTTCCTCATGAAGCTAAAGGAATCCGCAGTTTTTATGACGAATGCCAAAAAGTTTTTAATTGTCTCAATACAATTGAATTATTATCTTTAGAAGAACCAAGATATTTACTCAGAGCGTTTTTGCAGCATCCTTTAGCCTGTTTAGGTTTAGTTAAATATTTACCTCAAAATGCTGGAGATGTAGCCCGACGTTACATCAAAGATCCCTTATTATTAAAGTTTATTGATATAGAATGTTATTGCTGGTCTGTTGTCCCCGCAGAAATGACACCGATGATTAATGCTGGTATGGTTTTTTCTGACCGTCATTATGGGGGGATTCGTTACCCTAAAGGTGGAGTGGGACAAATAGCCCAAAAATTAGTTACAGGACTAGAAAAAGCGGGGGGAAAAATCCAATATCAGGCTAGGGTGAATAAAATTTTAGTTGAACAAGGTCAAGCTGTAGGAGTACAGTTAGCTAATAATAAGATTTATTACGCCAAAAGAATCGTTTCTAATGCCACACGCTGGGACACTTTTAAAAAGTTTTTACCAGTGGAGAAAATACCAAATAATGAGAAAGATTGGCAACAACGCTATGAGAAATCACCCAGTTTCTTGAGTTTACATTTAGGGGTAGAAGCCTCAGTATTACCGCCAGGAACAGACTGTCATCATATTTTACTCACCGATTGGCAACAGATGACTTTACCAGAGGGGACAATTTTTGTGTCTATTCCTACCTTACTAGATCCAGATTTAGCACCTACAGGATACCACATTATTCACGCTTTTACACCCCACTGGATTACTGACTGGCAAGGACTTGCACCTAAAGAATATCAAGCTAAGAAAGAAGCAGCAGCAGGAAGAGTGATTGAGAAGTTAGAGCAAATTTTTCCTGGTTTAGAAGCTGGTTTAGATTATATGGAAGTGGGAACTCCGATTACTCACCGACGCTTTTTAGGTCGTGTAGATGGGACTTATGGGCCCATACCAAGACGTAAATTAAAGGGTTTGTTAGGAGTACCTTTCAATCGTACCGCTATACCTGGATTATATTGCGTGGGAGATAGCACTTTTCCTGGTCAGGGTTTAAATGCGGTGGCTTTTTCCGGCTTTGCTTGTGCTCATCGCATTGCTGTAGATTTGGGGTTTTAGGCAAAAAATTAAGCGGGCAAGATGCCCGCGCTACAAGAAAATTAAATTATCAAATTAATTGAGCTTATCTATTGCGTCCGCCGGGGGTACGTCCGCCTTCGTCGTTGCTACCACCGCGAGGACTGGAATTTCCAGGGTCGCAACCTTCAGCGCCGTTACCAATACCTTGGTTACAGTTCTGACGTTGAGGTTTTACTCTTCCTTCTCTATCATCATCATCATCATCATCATCATCATCGTCAATTTCTGCTTGTTCAATGCTTGGTTGAACAGAATATTGAGAGGAGATATCAACTACGTCGCCACTGCTAACTAATGCTCTATATAATAAAGCACTAACTTCAGCTCTGGTGGCTACTTTTTCGGCGTTTAATAATTTGATGTTGGGATAGTTAACGATGACACCTCTTTCTGTTAAACCTGCTATGACGTTGCGATATTGGCTGCTAACTCTGGAGGAGTCGCTAAAGACAGATAAGATGTTGGTGGCGGAAGTTGTGGGTTGATAATTTAGTGCTTGATATAAAGCGGTGAAAATCTCTAACCGAGTGAGGCTTTGAGTGGGTCTAAAGTTGCTACCAGAGATGTTGAAAAAGCCCATTTCGTAGGCATTACTGATGGCACTATAAGCCCAATAACGGCTAGATACATCTCTAAATGCGATCGCATTTCTCATTCTACTCTTATTAAAGGTGTTCTCCAACAATGCGGCAAATTCTGCACGAGTTACCGGCGCATCAGGACGGAAGGAACCATCAGGGAAACCTTTGATAATTTCCATTGCTGCTAGTTCTGTGATGTAGTCATTTGCCCAGTGGTTAGCAGAAATGTCAGAGAATGCAACTTGAATGCCTTTAGCTACACCAATTTGGCGATAGCTGCGTAATAATTGCAATAATTCAAAACTAGAATTATCAGTCACTTGGGTAACTCTGGCCAAGCTACCAGGAGTGGCTAAAAAGGCTTGGGCTAAGTCAGTGGTGAAAGCGTTGATGGTTTGGCGTACTAGGGAAAATTCACCTTGGGCTAAGGAGACGGGATAAACGCTGTTAGAAGCAATTTGAGAATAGCCCTCTACTTCAAATTCACTGGTTCTAATGCTTTCAGTGGTGCTGAGGAATGAAACTCTTTGTTCTGTAACTTGAGTAAAGTAGTCGTAGGTGACGCTATCTGTATCAATCATCCCATCATCGTTAGCGTCTACACCATAAACTGTGCGAACTACTTGATACTCTGTTGGTTTAGCAGACAAAATCAAGTTAACTACTTTGTTGCCAGGTAAACATTCAAATTCACTGTAACCAATGAAACGGCTATTTGTATCAAACAACCGCACGACTATGCGATCGCCTGCTTTAAAGCCTTTGGTAAATTTGGCTTTTTGCTTGATTTTGTATTTGTAATCTCCTAAATATCTTTCTTTGAGATATTTATTTTTGTGCTTACTTTTAATAGAAACACGCGCAATAACGTCGGAAAAACTACCGCTAGGTTGCCAAATTGCTAAGGTAAATTTTGATTTTTTCCCTTTCTTGTATTTAGTGGTGGTAGTGACGGTACGGCGTTCTTGTCTGATCACACTGCGACGGCGAATAGTCCGTTTATCGTCATCGTCATCGTCATCATCGTCGTCATCGTCATCGTCATCGTCATCGTCGTCATCGTCATCATCGTCATCGTCATCGTCATCGTCAGCTAAAAGTAGCTGTTCAGAGGAATTATTAAATTGAGTTTCATTCCCATTGGGAGATAACTTTGACGCAGCGAAACTAGAAGACAACGGCGAAAACAATACTACAAATACAGCAGCAATCAGGATTTTAGTTAAATAGGTTAAGTTACTGAATTTCATGGTAGTTTCTCTCACACCCTATAGAATTAGCTAGAATGTAAGATTGTGCATAATGTTCCTGAGTTACGGTAATTTCTTGGTTGAGTTAGAGTTTAAGATGCGATCGCTAATCTACACAACAGACTGAAAAACATCTATACTTAGGATAGATATATACAACAAGATTCAACGCTTAATTCCTTTGAATTATAAATTTAAGAGCTAGTGCAGCTTGGCGAAAATAATTATCCCGTTGAAAAACCAGGGAATTACTATTTAATCAACTTTCTTCCCTCCTGCCTCCTTCCTGCCTTCTGCCTCCTGCCTCCTTGCACTAGCAACTTACCGTTATTTAATCTTGTATTTGATAATTGTGAATTTCCTTGAATTGAATTAGATCACTAACTTGGTATAACATTAAATTCATTCCTAACATAAACAAAGTCCCAATCATACCCATTCCCAAAATAGTGATAATTTTCAGTTTCTTAAATTTAGTCCATAAATTATTTATCTTGGTACTACCGCCAATTATTTGCATAGATTTTAATGCTTGCAAAGCAGCGAAAGCATTAGAATACCGACGGCTACTTTTACAGTTGGTCATTTTCCGTAACCATGACCGAAATTGAGGGCTAATTTGCGGAGATAGTTTTTGCAAATTAAACCGATGATTTTCATCAATTAATTTACTAATATCTCCAGAACGAGTATGAGTTAGTAAGCAAATTAAAGTTGCACCTAAGCTATATAAATCTGAAGCTTTTGTTAGTGGTTTACCAAGATGTTCTTCTGGGGGAATAAAACCAGGAGTTCCAGCAACCAACATAGTTAAATCTGTTTTAGCATCTGCTAATTGCGCTAAACCAAAATCTACTAAATAGGCATTTAATTGCTCATCAACTAAGATATTTTCTGGTTTGATATCCCGGTGGATAATGGGTGATACGTGTTCTTGTAAGTAAACTAAAATTTCTAAGACTGATAAGGCAATTTGTTTAATCTCTTCCGGCTGAAAATGGCGTTTTAATCCTAAAGATGGCGCATTTTTATATTCCTGTACTAGATAAAACTTACTTGGAGTTTCAAAAAAATCTAAATAACGGGGAATTCGTGGATGATTTAATTTTTGCAAGATGCTAATTTCTCGCTCATAAGCCTTTACACCAGACCAGTCAACAGATATACTTGTACGACAGAACTCTTTAATTACTACTTTTATCTTGGAGTTAAGATTTTGAGCTAAGTAAGTAATGCGTCCTCCTTCTTGGTTACGTCCTAGTTCAGTAATTACTTGATAGCCTTGTAGAGAAAAATCTGGATGGTGACTAAAGGGAGTTACCCTTTGATATTTATAAAGTAGATCAAAGTCCATTATGCAATTCACATGAAGTGGATTTGGTCAAGAGAATTAGAGATGAAATTAGATGCACTCACCCAAAAACGATTTTTTCTTACCCTACGAATAGCAGTAAAAAATCAGGAATATGAGGGAGAATATTTTTTCTATACTTCCCCATTTTCCTATTTACTAATAGCCCAAACCCCTGTTTTGTTTTAATTCTTTTGTGTTAACCAATCAATAATCTGAGCATTTACCACATCTGGAACTTCATCATGGGGACAATGACCAGCGCCGGGAATGGGTACAATTTCAATTTTTTGGCCATTCTCACGCGCTTGTTCGTAAATTTTAGCCCCTGTGATGGGTGTCCAGGGATCTTCAGCACCCCAAATCACTAATAAGGGACATTGTACATTAAAGAGCAATTCTTGGGGATGGGGGCCGGGAGGTGCTGCAAGTATAGAAGCGAATACTTGTTGTGCACCTGGGTCACAGGATGGTGTATAAAGTAAATCAACTAATTCATCAGTCACAGCTTGGCGATCGCTATAAACTTGGTATAATGTTCTGCGGATCTGTGATTTGCGGCGAATATTGTTAAAAACGAATTTTCCCGTTACAGGATGCACTACCAGCTTGTTAAACGTGGCCATGAAAACTCTGAGAACGGGGTTTAATTCATGGGGACGATGGCTTAAACCACTGGCTGCATTAATTAATATACCACCCTCTGCCATCTCAGGATGTTTCGCTAAAATAATTAAACTCAAAAGTGCACCAATTGAGTTACCAATAAATATTGCAGGTGTCTTAATATGTTCTGTCCAGAAGTCTTTGAGTAGTTCTACCCATACTTCCACGCTATAATCAATAATGGCTTTATCTGAACCACCAAAACCCAATAAATCCAAAGCAAACACTTGATAACCCGCATTAGCTAAAACAGGTATATTTTTCCGCCAATGTCCAATGGAAGCACCAAAGCCATGAACTAGGACTAAGGGCTTACCTGTACCCATGACAGTATACTGAATTTTATAACCTTGCCAAGTCCAAATCAGTTTTTCAAATGTCCCTGTGAGGGGTTGTGAGGTAGTTATAGTCATTTGTTAAGTTTCCTAAAGTCTTTTTTTATGATACAGCAGGGAACAGGGAACAGGGAACACTTCGACTGCGCTCAGTGCGGTGCAGGGAACAGGGGTAAAAGTCTGTTCACATAAGGCTTTGTTACCAAAATTTGTACCTCATTTACCTGAAATTTGCTGTAATACTTCTTGGCCTATCAGCTATCAAATTGAACGGTAATAATTGCTTTTCTTGATTATCTTTAGATGAAATAATTTTCAATGTACTATAGTATATAACAAAATTTCAGTATTAATAAATATCTACATAAGGAGAATTTATAACTTATGCAATTTTTTAAACTCCAAACGACCAAAATATCAATCAAAGCTGCAATTATTGGATTCTATTTAGCTAGTGGATGTGTTTTAGCCCAAACATTACCCCTTGCAAATAGCTTAATTAGCTTAGATTCTCCACAGGGGGAAAAATTATTAACTGAAAGTAAATCGAGAAATGATTTTCTGCCATTAATTACACAATTTGTTACTCAAAATAATCAAGCTTATTGTGGAGTAGCTAGTAGTATTATGGTATTAAATAGCTTACAGATATCTGCACCAGAAGCACCACAATATAAACCTTTTCGAGTGTTTACTCAAGAAAATTTTTTCAACAATGAGAATACTAAAAAAATTATCACTCCCGAAATAGTATCTCGTCAAGGTCTGACTTTAGAACAGTTAGGAAGTTTGCTGGCAGTTTATGATGTAAAAGTAAAAGTTTATCATGCTGAAGATATTAATTTAAAGCAGTTTCGCCAGTTAGTATCTGAGAACTTAACGCAACCAGGAAATTTTGTGATAGCAAATTATTTAAGAAAAGAAATTGGACAGGAAAAAGGCGGTCATATTTCTCCAATTGCTGCTTATAATGAGAAAACAGACAGATTTTTAATTCTCGATGTTTCCCGTTATAAATATCCGCCAGTCTGGGTCAAAACTGCTGATTTATGGAAAGCAATGAATACGGTTGATTTTGTTTCTAAGAAAACACGGGGTTTGGTGTTTGTGAGTAAGAAGTCATGATAATTTTACCCCCATAATCTTCTCCCTGATTTACCTTTTAACCGTTCATGGGTATCTTGTAATAAATTAGGAATATCTAATTTTTCTGGACATTTAGGTAAACATTCACCGCACTCTGTACAACGATTTGCTTTCATTCCGGGAAACCAATGACCAGCATTTTCAAACATTCCATAGCGGTATTGTGCATAATCATTCATCTCATAAGCTATGGCTAAATTTCGTAGTCTTAAAACTTCGGGAATGTTGATATTTTCAGGACAGGGTAAACAAGCATAACATTGACTACATTTATCTGTTGCTAAAATGGTTGTTTGGTGATGTTCTAATTTTTCTAAAATCTCAATTTCTGTTGTGGTTAATTTACTAATATTATCAGCTACTTTTAAAGGAGTAATTAATTCTTCTGGGTTAGCGGGACCGACACTTAAAGTAGTAATTCTGGGGTCACTGAGCAAAAAGCGATAATTTAATTCTAAGGGTGTAAATGGCTGACAAAGTTCTGTTAATTTTTCTGGTGGGGTATAGAGTTTTCCGCCTTTATCTGCCGGGGAAATGATAAATACTCCCATATCTTTTTTAGCTGCTAACTCAACGGCTGGGAGATTTCTTTGAAAAAAATAGTAATAATGCAGATTGACAAATTCAAATAAATCTGTATTGATGGCAGCTAGAATTAAATCTAAAGATCCATGAGTAGAAAAGCCTAAATGTCTAATTTTTCCAGCTTGGATGGCTTTTTTAATTGCTTGTATACAACCATTTTCAGTTTCCACCCATTTTAAATGCTCCCAAGTGTTTAAACCATGAATACCCACACAATCTAGATAATTTGTGTTTAAGCGTTGTAAAGATTCATCTATATGCTGACTCATGGTGTCAGCGTCCGGTGTGGGGGGAATTTTTGTAGTGATGTAAAGTTGGTCACGGGGTACAGATAACCCAGCGTGAATGGCTTGGCCAAGATATACTTCGCTTTGGCCATAACCTCTGGCGGTTTCAATGTGATTTATTCCTAATGACAAGGCTTTCTCAATGGTTTGCTGGACATTGTGAACGTCATTGAGATAACGCATTGTTCCCAAGGAGAAAACGGAAAGGTGTAAATTAGTTTTTCCAAACCTGCGATATTGCATAATCAAGTTTTTTAGTGATAAATGCTGAGTTAAAGTAGAAATAAAGATTAAGGATTGAAGAAATTAGCTAAATTGCTTTATAATTTCTTCGTGAATCTTTAATTATTTCTTCTTACTTCTCAGCACTCAACACTCCATACTTAACACTTAAGCTTAAACTCTTTTTTAACTGTCATTATCGCCAAACCGCTTGATTAAATCTTCAGGACGGAGGTTAGAAACAAACTCTCGAAAGGCTTGTTGTTCTGCTTCGTCTGCATCCCGATCAACGGGAATTGAAGCATCAGCGATTACCTCTTCCATGACCCAAATACTAGAATTTGTACGGAGAGCAATGGCGATCGCATCACTAGGACGGGCATCAATTTCTTTTTTTACCTCACCCTGTTGCAAAATCAAGGAAGCATAAAATGTATCTTTTTGTAAAGAATGAATAATCACTCGCTCCAGAGTCATATTCAATGCCTCCAAAATGCTTACAATCAGGTCATGAGTTAAAGGTCGAGGAGGCTTTTGATTTTCCAGAGCCCCGATAATTGCTCTAGCTTGTTCCTGACCGATGTAAATAGGCAAAGCACGACGATCTGAACCATCCTTAAGCAGTACAATTGGGTTGCGGGTGATAGTATCGACTGCTATACCAGCCACTTTCATTTCAATCATTTGGTTAAGCCTCTACAATTTTTGGAGTGCTTGGGTGGTTGTATTACATAAGACCCTGTTCGGGTGTTGTTTGAGACAGAAATAAACATAGGGCTTTTCTTCTCTATAATTGCTTCTATTAAACTCCGAACTTGTGGTTAACACCAGAGGAAGTAATATTGCTCATCTGAGACAATAACCTTCTTACCCAAGTATGCCTTGAGATTGATGCTAATGTGTCAACTTTCATCTACCAAAAAAAGTTAATAAATTCTACTCAATTCTTTGACATTATTTGCCAGAATAAACAGTTGATTTCCGGCAAAATTAGCCAATAATATAGAGTTTTTTGGTAAAAGCCAGTGTTTACAGGATTAATTCAAGCTTTAGGTACAATCAAGCCTCTCGGTGGCGATAGTTGGCAAATCACTTGTATTCGCCAATCTGAGGCTATCATGCACGACTTAGCTGATGGTGATAGTGTGGCTGTAGATGGGGTTTGTTTAACGGTAGAACAAATACTCAAAGATGGATTTATAGCCACTGCTTCTCCAGAAACCCTACGCCGTACCAGTTTAAGCCAAGAAGAGACACAGCAAAGGTATGTGAATCTAGAAACATCGTTGCGGGTCGGTGGGAAAGTCGGAGGTCATTTTGTCATGGGTCATGTAGACGGAATCGGCCAATTAGTTACGGCGCAACAAACGGCTACTTCATGGGAAATAACATTTACTGCACCAGAGGCGATCGCTCGTTATATTGTCCCTAAAGGTAGTATAGCTGTCAATGGCATCAGCTTGACGGTAGCAGCTTATGAAGCGGAAATTTCGCAGTTTACCGTGGCTGTGATTCCTGTTACTTACAGAGAAACCAATCTCCATTGTTTATCACCAGGAAGTTGGGTCAATCTAGAGGGGGATATTCTGGGTAAATATGTGGAAAAGTTCTTACAACCAGAAGCAAGACAAAATCCCAACTCCGAACTAATCACACCGGCATTTTTAGCCGAACATGGTTATGTGTGATTTACCAAAAAGCAATCATCAGGGTGATTGCTCATTCCTTCCTTGGTATTTCTGCTGCGGATGAATACCATCGCGGGTAGTGATCAAGATGTAGTGATGAAAAATCTAGGCAGCAATACAGGAATTATAATGATGAATAAAATACCAAATAGCTCCAATGTGATTTTCTAGCTTTTTAGAAAAAGATAAAGCACTTCTAACTAGACGAGAAATTC
>DATGXB010000270.1:0-5884 GCA_035299225.1 Nostocaceae cyanobacterium
GCGAGAGAGGAGGAAGGAGGAAGCGGAGGGGAGGTTGGGGAAGAATGGGGAGTTGTGAGTGGAGAGGAAGAAGAGAGAGGAATGGAGGTCGAGATAGATGCGACCGAGAAAGTGGGGTCCGAACCAAACGCCAAAGGATTGAAACATATTGTCGGCTTTACCTTTGGAGTAGTGAAATTGTGGAGGAACAGGAACAGGAACAGAGGAGGGAAGGGGAGAGGGGAGAGCAGATAAAATATGGGAGATAGCCTGCTCGTGACTGACGTGTTGAAGACAATCCCATCCCTGATGATGAAGTTGGGAGATCCAGCCGTGTTGATTTGGAGAAGCTGCGCCAAATTTGTGGTACTTATAATAGACCATGAAAGAACCAGATTGGTCACAGTCCACAATGTCCACATCCTCCGGGACAACAACGGCCTCAATAATGTGTGTCATAATAGAATCCTCATTGATTGAGAACAAGAGGACAGGAACGTTTGTCAGGCGGACTGTCCTCTTGTTATTTAGATTCCTCAATAGTTAATATGTAATAACATTAAATATTGAGAAAAGCCTGTATTAATTATAGGAAATATTCGTAGATTTTTCAATATAATGTGATAGAATGAATAAAGTTTTAAACAAAGATATACAATATTGGGAAACAGCAGAAAAGGTATTAGAAAAGATTAGCCAGAAGGTATGGTGTAAGCCATTAAAGACCTTAATTTTGCAATGGGGAGAAGAGGATTTACAAGCGAAATCCTTGAGGAACTTCGCTGGAAAAATGAGTTACCTATTAACTAAAATCCAGGGTGTTAGTAATCCAGAAATGAGATCCATAATAGAAGAAGTGGTGAGAGATATTAAAGACGAAAAAGCATTAAAAATGGAAAAAATCAATCAAATATTGAGTCATGAGGAGAGAAATGATCACAAGAACGGAACAAATCAAAAATCCAATACAAAAAACTGGCCTAGATAAAAAATCGCTAGGCGTATGTATTAAACGTCGCTTTAGGTTGTGGTCACGGATGTAAATTTACGTTTTTGCCACACCTGCGATCAGAACAAGGCAGCAAGAATTAATAAATCTGGGGTTAGAAAATCCCTATCACAAACGAGTGCTTGAAAACTCTCAGATTGGGTGAGAATTTTAACTAAGGGGTCGTTGGGTCCCAATCACAAGAATTCTTGAAATTAATCGCCAATCATCCCAATATCGCATGGGGAATTTTCCTGCCCCATCTCAATGATGATCAGTTGGAACTAGTTGCCCAATTACCGAGCGATCGCTGCTGGGATGCGCCGCTATAAATTCTAGAGGCACAAACAGCATTCGTATGAAAGCCGATTGATTGGGTAGAATCAGTAATGTCGAAAAAAGCCTGGGCAGATAATTTCCTTCGCCGGAAATTTGGTGATTCCCCCAGGGGGAAAGGGGAGCGAGGCACTTAGGTAATGTGAAAATCAATTACAAGCGATACCATCCCGATTCCCATCAAGTTTGTGTGGGTCAATCCCCGTCACCCGGATTTTGCGGTAAGGAATATCACCGCAGTTCAAATCTGGTGGTGGAGGGGGAATGCAAACATCAGGATAAGAAGGATCGCAAGTATTAAAATTTTTTGGCACTACAGGGACTACGGCTGCCTGCTTCATTCCCCGGCGAAAATCCCAAGGCATGAGCGGATTTTCCTCACCCCACAACCCTAACCCTTTAGTTTTGGCCTCTGCCTCCGCCAAAACTAAATAGCCTCGACTTTCAGGGCAGCTGCTTAGATATTGCCGATAAACTACCGCCAGCCCCTCTGCCACCAATTGCAAATTAATATTTCTTCCCCCCCAAAATAATTCCCCCACTTGCCGTCCATAGCGATCACCTACGGCGGGCGTTGCAACTTTCAACTCCGCTATGAACCCTCGTGGCAAAAGTTCTTGCAAACGGTCTCTGGACTTTTCTCCCCACGGCCTCTGGGATAACTCCGGCGCATCAATACACGCCAGCCGCACTGTAACTTTCTGCCCCCCTGCCACCATCCTTAAAGTGTCCCCATCCCCCACACTCAGAACTGTGCCCGGGAGCGCAATGGCTGTACCACAGGCGAAACTCAACCAAATCAGTGTGATTGTCAACAACAGTTTCCGCAGTTTCCGCAGTTTTCTCATGATTCGCTACTAATGATAAATAGGGGAAGTCAAATGTTAGTTTATAATCATCATTGTGTGGTGGAGCAACTGCTGATGCCTTACTCCAAAATCCCAAACCTAAATATTTCGCTGGTAACCGGGAAATTGATTTTTTCCCCAGGGGGACGGTGATAACTCTGGCACAACAATGCAAGGCGAACAGTAGCCTTTGCCCCAAGCCAGTAGCCTTAGAGAGTACCTGTTCCCGACAATGAGAACAGTAGCCGGGATGGCGATGGCGATGGCGATGGCGAAACGCCCACCATAGGTAATTGCTATAAAGATAAAAATTAGATTAAGTGCAATCGTGAAAAATGTCAGGTTTTTAGCATTGCTACCTAATCCTCGATGATAGTTTGTATCTGAGCAGCCTTTTCTGGAGGCAAATTATTGAAGAGTTTCTCCAATAGGTCTGATCTGGAATTGCAACCGAGTTGTATCGCGGCTTGCTCCATATTTTCCCAAGTAGTGGGAGTAACAGAAACGCCTCTGGTTTCCTTCCGTTCACCGTATTTTGGATCTGTTCCCTCACGATTGAGGTTTGCCAGTTGCGCTTCAGTCATATTTTTTTTCATCTTACTGTCCTTTCGGAATTACTCGTGATATATAGAAAGTATATCCACAATCATCCATGCAGTATTTCGGTTTTCATATATTTTTTGTCTGGGTAGCCGAATAGTAGTTCGGTTTACCGAATTCCTAAGAACTGAAGCTAATGCTTACTCGCTCGCAGACGCGCCAAGGAAATGGTTAAAAACTAAATTAATTGTAGGCTACTAGTATTAGTTTAGTAGCCTATTTAAAAAGGCTGGTACGAATATAGAGTCAGGAGTTAGAGAAAGGCAGCTAATAATACTCTCTTTCAAATCAAACTTTGAGAGTGAACAGAATAGCAACACAAAGCTCCCCTAACCACTTACACTACAAGGCTTTGAGAGTGAACGGAATCTTTTGGAGCGATCGCCAGCACAAAATTAACCCTAATAAAAAATATTGAATGCCTAATGTCTAATGCCTAATGCCTAATGCCTAATGCCTAATGCCTAATGTCTAATAAATTAAGCACTTCACCCCCTTTTTTGGGATTGTCCTTGAGTTGCGATCGCCTCTCACAAGAAAATCAACATTTAAGAGTGCTCCAAAAATCAAAATCTGCCCAATTACTGCAAAGATAAAAACTTTCCCCCTGGGGAGATCCAAAAAGTAGAGTTTGGCGTTCTGGAAGATATGATTTTTGCTCGTTCCCATGCTTGCGGTTGTGATCACTATAGGGGGGGAGCACCCCAAAGCTCCCCCTAGTGCCACCTCACTAGAGGGCTTTGGTGGGTGTTCGTTAACCTGGGAGTGTTGGTGGTTAACGATTACCGCTTAGATTTTTATTTGCAAGCTTCTACAACCGTAAAACTAAATTTTGTTCCTTCGGGATAATGTCCCAGGTTGAATAATCTCCAACCTGAACTGCTTTTAATTGCAAGTTGACTATGCTGATTTACACAAATAGATCCTTTGGGGAATCTTATTGTTGGTGCTTTGGGTTTTTTGGCTTCTTTCGGTGAGGGGATTCTTGCAAATGGATCGCTAGTGTAGTTACCAGTTACAGTCATGTCTGTGTTCACGTCTACGAGCGCCAAGGAGGGTACTGATAACCAATCGTTCATGTCTGCGAGTTCCCCATCTGGAGATACATAAAGATCCCAAAGAATTTGGCGTTCCATCATGTCTGTACGTAGTGAATAACTGAAGTCCTCGTGTTGTACATATTGTTTCAGAAGAATTGTACGTAATTGCGGATCGGGCAACTCGCTCAAGAGATGATTCAACCCATAATCCCTCACCCTTCTGTCTACCCGTTGAGTCCACAGCCAACATTCTGAATCCGTGGTGCAATCGTTCATAGCATACAAATATTTTACCATATTCTTTTTTGCAGTAACTTGAGCATCTAGTAGTAAGATGTCCAACTTGTGAGCGTCAGCACTAACACGTTGGGATTGTGCAAATGCGATCAACGAAGGGAAGGCAATGGTGGCAGTGATTGCAATAATAGTAGTAGTAACAGTTTTTTCTGCAAGATTCATGATAGACTCAACTTAATTTCAAAATTTGAAGATTGTGGCGGGTAGACAATCCCGCCATGATTTTGGATTAACAAATGATTAGAGGTTGTTCAAGTTCAGGGTGTTTGTGATAGTAGCAATGAGAATTAATCAAGGTTGTTACCTGTTCGTGTACTTCTAACAATTCGCTATTGGACATAGAATCAGGTAAGGTGATAGTTATACGATTACCGTTACATTGAATCTGGTAATTGTAGTCATTGAAAAAATCAGTAAAATTGAGAGAAGTTGTGTCGGTTGGGAGAGTTGATTGTTCAGTGGAGATTGTCATGATAGAATAATGTGTGAAAAGATTTTAGTTGAAAGTGACTTGCAGGCGATCGGTAAACCTGCAAGTTCACTATTTAATCAGATAATGATTTTGAGCGCAGTTCTTTGACTGATTTGTAAATGTCCAGTTGTAAAGAGTTGTTGAACAGAAGGATAGGGTAAGTTGTCCAAATACTTTTCTGGTTTTTCCAAAACAAACTGAACTTTGTTGTTGTTGGTAGTATGGGTATAGTAAATCATCCGAATAACCTCAGTTAGTGAACTACTTGTGTGCAGCCGTTCATAGAAGTCCGCATAGATACAACGCGAATTTTTTTCTGTTGAACTTTAATGAAGACTTCGTTTAGAGCGTCAACTTGTTTAGAACCTTGTGATTGTGCGACTAAACAAGCACTATCTCGTTCTGTGGCATCAATGCGTCCGTCACTTCCGGCAAGTTGTTTGGCGAACTCTATTTGTGTTGCATCTGCGGATTCAATATCTCGATTAAGTTGTGGAAGATTGCTAGATGAATTTTGACCAGATACATAGTGTGGATTAATTCTTACTGTTTCAACTGGAGGCCGTCCTAACCAACCAGAGCCGGGGAATGGTACACCATCATGAACAATCCCCGCCCCAGAATACAATGTAAGTCCAGAACCAACTAAACCAAGTAACTTTAATTGGGCATTGCGTCTTTTATCATTTAAAGTTTTTTTGGCGCGGGATTCGTAATTTTGGATGTTAGACATTTTTTTCAGATCCTTCTAAGTAAAGTTCGATTGCACAAACAATTAGATTGACAACGATTAAAGCAGCAGGATGGAACTTCAAGATAGTTCTAAGACTAGGTAAAAACTCGTTTAAAGAATTTCTAGCTGTCTCTATTTCTGCTCTAGAAAAAGTTGGTTTGTTCTCAATGATTTTCTCTGTAAATTCAATTAGAGTTGCCAAATCATTGGTAATTCCCATCTGTTTCAAAGATGAAATAAACTCATCTTTTAAAGGCGCGATAGTATCAATTATCCGTTTTTGGAAAATTGTACTAACAGGTTTTTTAGATTCCTGCGCGGTTGCGGTGGTTTTTGCCATAGATATTGATTTTTCAAGGTTCGGCTGAATTGCTTTCGCTTTTCATGTTTCAATACTACTCGACTACTCTAGAAACTTAAAACAGTAATTTAAAAATTTATTTTGTTAAAAAGAAAACTTTAGATTTACAAAAAGTACAGAGAGAAAGTCCAGTGCTGTTAATGCAGATATGACACAACGCAGACGTGAGAACCCTTTCCCGTGGGCGCATAGAGAAAAGTAGGACACCCAACGCAGAGATGAAAGAGCGC
>DATGXB010000271.1:0-27641 GCA_035299225.1 Nostocaceae cyanobacterium
AGATTTTAGATTTTAGATTTTAGATTTTGGATTAATAACTTCTCCCCTTTCCCCCCTGCCCCCCTGCCCCCTGCCCTCTGCCTCCTTATTATTAAAATCTATCCGTTTCTATCGGTGGTGCAACTGCCCCCGGTTGAGCTAAAAAGAAATTCTGAGCAGCTTCATTTTGATATATACATCTAATATCTGGTTTATCAGTCTCTAAATTACCCGTAAAACCAAAAGTATTTAACCTGTTTTTACAATCTCTCACTTGATCTGATGTAATGAGCTTGCGGGTTTCTAAAACAGCCCAGTTATTTTGACGTAGCACACAACCAGGACGCATAATCGGTTGAGCCACATAAACATTAAACGGGTTCAGAGTTACAAACAACCTAGCATCCATCACCATAGCACTAGCACCATACTGGACACAAAGATCCGGGTTTGGTGCTCTAGTATCAATAAACTCACGGGAAGCCACATTAGAAGTTGAGAGGGTCGCTGTAGAACTAAAAGCAATACCAATACCAATACCCAGAATTAGCACCCCTCCTAAAATCGCCAGCGTAGTCAGGTTAAAAACAGGAGACTGAAAAAGGGAAGGTTTAGAAGGAGGATTAGTAGTAGTTGACCTACCGTTATATTTACGTCTCATTTTAATTTGCTCACCATCATGAGAATTTCGGTGGAGGGTTTGGGGGCAGGAGGCAGGAGGCAGGAGGCAGAAGGCAGGAGGCAGAAGGCAGGAGGCAGGAGGTAATAAATTATATTTACTCCGCACCCAGCACTCCACACCCCCCACTCCGTTATCCTAACTTAACTAGCCAGGAGAGTTTTTTCTAGAGCAGTCCAACGAAAGACGCGATCGCCACCTCTCTCAATCACCACCTTAACTCGTGGTTCTATCTTAGGCAAATTCGTTAAATAATCCACTTCCTGATCAGAAAGAATATGTCCTTCAATAATCCACAACACCAAACCTTTAGATTTCGGTGGTAGTTGTTCTAAATGAGAGTTTAGCAAAGGTGGCAAGTAATAAACATCACCTACCGCCGCCGAGTTACCCACAGTAGGACTTTTTTTACCCAGATGTGGCGGCCTCACCCCATGAACTCCCGTGAGATAAGCAGCCACATCACCTAAACCCCTAGCAGTGATCATCAGGTCAGTATACCCAGCAGCCCGTAATCGCCGACGATAACGACCCTCATAACCTCCCTCCAGAGGCACATAAACACCTAAAGCGCCAAATCTTTCCAGATCGCGGATTAAACCATTGCCAGTGGTAATTAGTACCATAGATTTTTATTGCTGTTCCACTTAGATATATCTATTATTTAACGTTTCCAGGAGAATTGAGTTCAATTCAGTTATAGATTTAAGGTCAAGGCAGGAGGCAGATGGGCAAGGGAGAAAAAAGCAGGGTTGCAGGGGGGAAATAAATACTTAAATTTCACTTTTACCTTTCCCCTGTTGCCTGTTGCCTGTTCCCTATTCCCTGTTCCCCGTTCCCTATTCCCCATTTACTCAATTGACAAAATCGAAAAATTGTTTTATCCTATTAGATTGTGACCAAACAATAAAATTTAGATAGTCCTCTTATCAAGCACTTACCTTGGGCGTGAGCATCAACAGCCGATGAAATCACACACCAAAAAAATTTCTGGCTAAGATGCATAAGAGACTGCTAAACTAGAAAAGCTCTCAGGTCAAACTGAAAGCCTAACCCCAGATCCTAACCCAGTTCACTCCCGTAGCCCCCAAAACAACAGTTTAAGGTCTTAACAGAAGTAGAACCTAAGCCGTAATGTTGGTTTAATAGCATTACATAAATCTTAGAACGTGGATACTGAGCGGCAAGCCGTTTAAGTCCTATCTACTAGCGGTGAGTGCCAGAGCAATTGCTTGGACGAAAGCATTGCTGCACAAAACGCAAAGCTATGATGTTTTGCTTTACTTCCAGAAGTAATACCTTCGGAATAGAAGGTATAGGTATCTGTTACGGTGACTAAAAACCAAAACAACAAATTCACCAAACAGTGAAAATGTATTTTGTTGCGTCATCAGGAATTTGCACTGTCCAACGCCAGTCCAAATTTCCCAGGATCGTCCAACCTCAACAGACGTTAGCAAAACCCATTATTTTGGAAACTTATTCCAAAGTCAGCAACTAAAAAGGAGAGCCAGTAACTGTGTCTGTAGGTATTCTCGGCACCAAGCTGGGCATGACCCAAATATTTGATGAAGCAGGAGTCGCCATTCCTGTCACCGTCATCCAAGCCGGGCCATGCACTGTTACACAAGTTAAAACGCGGCAGACCGACGGTTACTCCGCCATTCAAGTAGGCTATGGCGAAGTCAAACCCAAGGCATTAAACAGGCCATTGCTGGGTCATTTAGCCAAATCATCTGCTCCAGCATTACGCCACCTCAATGAATATCGCCTGGAAAACAGCAGCGAATATACATTAGGTCAAGAAATTAAGGCAGATATTTTTACTGCGGGTCAAATTGTAGACGTGATCGGCACAAGCATCGGTCGCGGTTTTGCAGGCAACCAAAAGCGGAATAACTTTGGTCGCGGGCCCATGTCCCACGGTTCTAAAAACCACAGAGAACCCGGTTCTATTGGTGCAGGTACAACCCCAGGTCGTGTTTATCCCGGTAAACGGATGGCAGGACGTTTAGGCGGTGGACGTGTGACAATCAGTAAATTAACTGTAGTACGGATAGATGCAGAACGCAACTTAATCCTGATTAAAGGAGCCGTACCAGGGAAACCAGGTTCCCTAGTCAATATTGTCCCAGCAAAGCAAGTTGGTAGAAAGAAATAGATTGTTAGCTGTCAGGTACAACTGACCACTGACAAAGGACACTAAAAAATGGTTGAAAGCGTAGTAAAAGACTGGCAAGGACAAGAAGTAGGACAAACAACCTTCGACTTACGGGTTGCCAAAGAAGAAACAGCAGCGCACGTTGTCCACCGTGCTCTAGTTAGACAAATGACCAATTCTCGCCAAGGGACAGCTTGCACCAAAACCCGTGCCGAAGTCCGGGGTGGTGGTCGTAAACCCTGGAGACAAAAAGGAACAGGCCGCGCTCGTGCAGGTTCTATTCGTTCACCCCTGTGGCGTGGTGGTGGTGTAATCTTCGGACCCAAACCCAGAGATTACGAAGTCAAAATGAACCGGAAAGAACGGCGGTTAGCCCTGCGGACAGCATTTGTTGGCCGTAGTGAAGACCTGATCGTAGTTCAAGACTTTAGCAACGAGCTCCCACGTCCCAAAACCAAAGAATTGGTAACAGCATTAGCCCGTTGGGGAGCTGCACCAGAAGAAAAAACCCTGTTGATTTTGTCAGAAATTCCAGAAAACGTAGAACTCTCAGCTCGAAACATTGAAAAACTCAAGGTGATCAGAGCCGACCAGTTAAACGTTTATGATTTATTACTCGCTGACAAAATTGTAGTTACCCCCGCAACCTTAGAGAAAATTCAGGAGGTCTACGGTGGCTAACTTTGATCCCCGTAAATTACCAGACTTAATCCGTCGCCCTATCGTCACCGAAAAAGCGACCATTCAAATGGAGCTAAACAAATACACATTTGAAGTAACTCCTAAAGCAACCAAACCAGAAATCAAAGCGGCGATTGAGGACTTATTCCAAGTCAAAGTCACCAAAATCAACACTGCCATGCAGCCACGGAAAAAACGCCGTGTAGGCAGATTTATCGGTTTTAAACCCCAATATAAGCGAGCTATTGTCACCGTTGCTCCTGGGGATGAAGACAAGATCAGATCCGTTCTGTTCCCCGATGTCTAAAAAATTGGAGATTGGAAAATAGAGATTTGAGAGCTAATAAGGGCAATCAATCATCTAAAATCCAAAATCTAAAATTCAAAATCTCAGATCCAAAAGCCAAAATTAAACTATGGGTACTCGTTCTTATCGCCCTTATACCCCCAGTACTCGCCAAGTTACCATCTCCGACTTTTCCGAAATCACCAAAACTGAGCCAGAAAAATCTTTGACTGTCTCAATTCATCGTCCTAAAGGTCGGAACAATCAAGGGCGGATAACTAGCCGTCGTCGGGGTGGCGGACACAAAAGACTTTATCGAATTATTGATTTTAAGCGTGACAAGCGGAATATACCAGCCAAAGTCATAGCTATTGAATATGACCCCAACCGGAATGCGCGGATTGCTCTGCTGCAATACCAAGATGGGGAAAAACGCTATATTCTTCAACCCAATGGTTTAGGTGTAGGTAGAACAGTCATTGCTGGCCCAGATTCACCAATTGAAGACGGCAATGCTTTACCTTTGGCGAATATTCCTTTGGGTACTACAGTTCATAACGTAGAATTAACAGCAGGAAAAGGCGGTCAAATTGTCCGGGCTGCTGGTGCTACTGCCCAAGTTATGGCTAAAGAAGGTAATTATGTGACTTTGAAATTACCTTCTGGGGAAGTGCGAATGATTCGCCGTGAGTGTTATGCCACCATTGGACAGGTCGGTAACACTGATGCCAGAAACTTGAGTGCAGGTAAAGCAGGCAGAAATCGGTGGAAAGGTCGTCGTCCCAAAGTTAGAGGTAGTGTAATGAACCCTGTAGATCACCCACACGGTGGTGGTGAGGGTAGAGCACCGATTGGGAGATCGGGGCCTGTTACTCCTTGGGGTAAACCTGCTTTGGGTGCGAAGACACGTAAACCTAAGAAACCCAGCAGTAAATTGATTGTGCGCCGTCGCCGTAAGTCCTCTAAACGCGGTCGCGGTGGTCGCCAGTCCTAAAATTTTAGATTTTAAATTTTGGATTTTAGATTGGGTTGGCTAGTGAAAAAGCAAATATTATTAAAACCCAATCAAAAAATAATTCAAAATCCAAAATTGGTAATTCTAAATCCTAAATCCTAAATCCAGAATCCAAAATTGTATTATGGGTCGTTCTCTGAAAAAAGGGCCTTTTGTGGCCGACCACTTGCTAAAAAAAGTTGAAAAGCTCAACGCTAAGAATGAAAAACAAGTAATTAAAACTTGGTCTAGAGCTTCCACAATCTTACCTCTCATGGTTGGTCACACCATCGCCGTACATAATGGTAGACAACACGTACCAGTATTTATTAACGAGCAAATGGTAGGGCATAAACTGGGTGAATTTGCTCCCACTCGTACCTACAGGGGTCATGGCAAAACTGATAAAAAAGCCGGGAGATAGTCATTAGTCAGGGGTCATAAGTCATTAACAACTGGCGAAAGGCAACTGACAGAAATGGAGAAAATTATGGCAACTTATTCTAATGAAGTGAAGGCGATCGCCCGTTATATTCGGATGTCACCCTATAAAGTGCGGCGGGTACTGGATCAAATCCGGGGGCAGTCATACCGGGAAGCATTAATCATGCTGGAATTTATGCCCTATCGCGCCTGTGAACCGATTCTCAAAGTTCTCAGAAGTGCCGCAGCTAACGCCGAACACAACGCCGGTTTAGATCGGGCTGATTTAGTAATTACTCAAGCTTATGCTGACCAAGGCCCTGTTCTCAAGCGCTTCCAGCCTAGAGCCCAAGGCCGAGCTTACCAAATCCGCAAACCGACGTGTCATATTACCGTCGCTGTGGCGGCTGCCACTCCTGCCAAGTAGTAAGAATTTTGAGAGGAAGCATTTGTGGGACAGAAAATTCATCCAGTCGGCTTTCGTCTGGGTATAACTCAAGAACATCAATCCCGTTGGTTCGCAGACCCTGACCGCTATCCAGACCTGCTCAAAGAGGACCATAGATTGCGCCAGTATATTGAGCAAAAATTGGGTAGATATGCTCAAAACAATGCTGGTATTTCTGAAGTCAGAATTGAGCGCAAAGCAGACCAAATTGACTTAGAAGTAAGAACTGCTAGACCTGGTGTAGTAGTAGGACGGGGTGGACAAGGTATTGAATCCTTACGCACCGGACTGCAAGAAATGTTAGGTGGCAACCGCCAAATTCGCATCAACGTTGTGGAAGTACAAAAAGTTGATGCTGATGCTTACTTAATTTCGGAATACATCGCCCAACAACTAGAACGGCGTGTTTCCTTCCGTCGGGTAGTACGTCAAGCTATTCAACGCGCTCAAAGAGCAGGTATTCAAGGAATTAAAGTCCAAGTTAGTGGTCGTCTCAACGGTGCGGAAATCGCTCGGACAGAGTGGACCCGTGAAGGTAGAGTACCTTTACACACTTTACGGGCTAACATTGACTACTCCTACTGCACAGCGAAAACCATTTACGGAATTCTAGGTATTAAAGTTTGGGTGTTTAAGGGAGAAATTATCCCCGGTCAAGAAGAAGCACCTGTTCAACCTAGCAGCCGTGAACGTGAACGCGAACCCCGTCGCCGTCAACAGCGTCGCCGCCAGCAATTTGAAGACCGTTCCAATGAAGGATAGTCATTAGTCATTGGTCATTAGTCATTAGGTATTAAAGACAACTGACAACTGACAACTGACAACTGACAACTGACAACTGACCATTAATTAATCATGTTAAGTCCTAGAAGAACGAAATTCCGCAAACAGCAACGCGGACGGATGCAGGGACTTGCCACCCGTGGAAGTACCCTAAACTTTGGAGATTTTGGTCTCCAAGCCCAAGAACCAGCTTGGATTACCTCTCGACAAATCGAGGCTTCCCGCCGAGCTATGACCCGTTATATTCGCCGGGGTGGAAAAATCTGGATTCGCGTTTTCCCTGATAAACCTGTAACCATGCGCCCGGCGGAAACACGGATGGGTTCTGGTAAAGGTTCACCAGAGTTTTGGGTAGCTGTAGTTAAACCAGGTCGGATTTTATTTGAAATCGCTGGTGTAGCTGAAGAAGTGGCTCGTGAAGCTATGCGCTTGGCTGCTTATAAGTTACCAATTAAAACTAAATTTATTGTCCGTACCCAAATTGAGGAACAGGAAGGACAGGAGTAAGTTATGCCTCTTTCCAAGATTTCAGAAGCTAGAGAATTAAGTGATGAAAAACTGGCGGAGGAAATTCTCGCTGTTAAAAAACAGTTGTTTCAGTTACGGTTACAAAAAGCCACTAGACAACTAGAGAAACCTCATCAGTTTAGACACGCCCGCCACCGTCTTGCTCAATTAATGACTGTAGAGGGAGAACGTAAACGGGCAGCCAGTCAATCACCCCAGGAAGAAAAGTAAAAGACTATGGCAGTTAAAGAACGAGTTGGCTTGGTAGTGAGCGACAAAATGCAAAAAACGGTAGTAGTAGCCGTGGAAAACCGCGCTCCTCACCCCAAGTACGGCAAAATCGTCGTGAAAACCCAGCGTTATAAAGTTCATGATGAAGAGAATCAATGTAAAGTGGGCGATCGCGTCCGCATTCAAGAAACTCGCCCTCTGAGCAAAACCAAGCGTTGGCAAGTCACAGAAATCCTCAATACTAAAGCCACCAGTTAATAGTTGTTAATCATTAACAACTGCAAGGGAGATTAATTGTGATTCAACCCCAAACCTATCTTAATGTCGCTGATAATAGCGGCGCTCGCAAATTGATGTGCATCCGCGTATTGGGTGCAGGCAACCGCCGTTATGGTGGCGTAGGCGATCGCATTATCGCAGTAGTCAAAGATGCTCAACCTAACATGGCAGTGAAAAAATCTGACGTGGTAGAAGCAGTAATTGTCCGCACTCGCAAACAAATTAACCGCGATAGTGGGATGAGCATCCGCTTTGATGATAATGCCGCAGTAATTATCAACAAAGACGGTAATCCCAAAGGTACACGGGTATTTGGCCCTGTAGCCCGGGAATTACGCGATAAAAACTTTACTAAAATCGTTTCTTTGGCTCCGGAGGTGCTGTAATGTCCAAAAAACAGCAACCTAAATTCCACAAAATGCACGTTAAAACTGGCGACACAGTGCAAGTAATTGCAGGCAAAGATAAAGGCAAAGTCGGGGAAATTATTAAAGCCTTACCCCAGGACGGCAAAGTCGTTGTTAAAGGTGTCAACATCAAGACCAAGCACGTTAAACCCCAAGCCGAAGGGGAATCTGGCAAAATTATCACCCAAGAGTATCCTATTCATAGCTCCAACGTGATGGCCTATTCCACCAAGCAAAACGTCGCTAGTCGCATTTGCTATACCTTCACAGCCGAAGGTAAGAAAGTGCGGATGCTGAAGAAAACAGGTGAGATACTAGATAAATAGTCATTGGACTCCTAGCATTGGCCATTGGCAAAAACTAATGACTAATGACTCATGACTAATAACTAACCCCTGACCAAGACCAGGGAACACAAGGAAAACTTATGGCTACCACCAGACTAAAAACTCTATACCAAGAGACAATCGTCCCCAAACTGACCCAGCAATTTAACTACACCAACGTTCACCAAGTACCAAAACTGGTGAAAGTAACTATCAACCGGGGTTTGGGAGAAGCTGCTCAAAATGCTAAAGCACTAGAAGCTTCTATAAATGAAATTGCGATGATCACTGGTCAAAAACCAGTAGTGACACGGGCAAAAAAAGCGATCGCTGGTTTCAAAATTCGTCAAGGTATGCCTGTGGGCATTATGGTTACACTCCGGGGCGAAAGAATGTACTCCTTCTTGGATAGATTAGTTAGCCTCTCACTGCCTAGAATTCGTGACTTTCGTGGTGTTAGTCCCAAAAGCTTTGATGGTCGCGGAAATTATACTCTAGGTGTACGGGAACAGCTAATTTTCCCTGAAGTTGAATATGACTCCATCGATCAAATCCGTGGTCTAGATATTTCCATTATCACTACAGCAAAAACCGACGAAGAAGGCCGTGCCTTATTAAAAGAAATAGGAATGCCTTTTCGTGATCAATAAGTTCATTTAAAGAGGAAACGATGGCGGCTAATGACACAATTGCAGATATGCTAACGCGCATCCGCAATGCCAACTTGGCAAGGCACCAAACTACACTAGTGCCAGCCACAAAAATGACTCGTAGCATTGCCAAAGTGCTGCAAGAAGAAGGCTTTATTGCTGAAATTCAAGAAACTGGCGAAGGTGTGAAAAAGAATTTGGTAATTGCCCTGAAATATAAAGGTAAAAACCGACAACCTCTGATCACCACCTTAAAGCGGGTAAGTAAACCTGGTTTACGTGTTTACTCCAACCGCAAAGAATTACCCAGAGTGCTGGGTGGGATTGGTATCGCCATCATTTCTACATCCAGTGGGATCATGACTGACCGCGAAGCACGCCGTCAGAACTTGGGTGGTGAAGTGCTTTGCTACGTCTGGTAGTCATTAGTCCTTAGTCATTCACTTGACAACCGACTCCTGACAACTGACAACTAACAAATCACAAAGGACACAAGATCATGTCTCGTATTGGTAAACGTCCCATTACTGTTCCCGCCAAAGTAGAGGTGGCTATTGAGGGTACTAAGGTCATGGTGAAAGGCCCAAAAGGGGAACTTTCCCGCACCCTACCCACCCATGTTTCTATCACTCAAGACGGGCAAACACTACTGGTCACTCGTCGTGATGATACCCGGACTTCTAGACAAATGCACGGCTTAAGCCGCACCTTGGTAGCCAACATGGTAGAAGGTGTGTCCCAAGGATTCCAAAAACGCTTGGAAATTCAAGGGGTAGGTTATCGGGCACAAGTGCAAGGCAAAAACCTGGTTTTAAATATGGGTTTTAGTCATCAAGTAAATATTGTTCCCCCAGATGGGATTCAATTTGCCGTTGAGAATAACACCAACGTCATAGTTAGCGGCTATGACAAAGAAGTGGTAGGTAATACCGCCGCCAAAATTCGCGCCGTTCGTCCACCAGAACCTTATAAGGGCAAAGGTATTCGTTACGCAGGGGAAGTGGTCAGACGGAAAGCTGGTAAGACTGGTAAGAGTGGTAAGAAATAGAATATGAAACTTACTCGTAAAGAATCAAAAGCACGCCGTCATCGGCGCGTCCGGGCTAAAGTTAGTGGTAGCCCAGAACGTCCTAGATTATCTGTATTCCGTTCCAATGAGCACATTTATGCTCAAGTGATTGATGACACTAAGCATCAAACTTTGGCCGCAGCATCAACTCTAGAACCAGAGTTGAAATCGGTCTTAGGTTCTGGCTCTAACTGTCAAGCATCAGCTCAAGTTGGTAAATTGATAGCCCAGCGATCGCTCGAACAAGGCATCACCAAAGTCGTTTTTGATCGTGGTGGAAACCTCTATCATGGTCGGATTAAAGCCCTGGCTGAAGCCGCACGGGAGGCTGGTTTAGACTTCTAAAGTCAATGGTCATTAGTCATTTGTTTTGAATTGAAATCACAGACAACTGACAACTAACAACAAAAGAGCATTCATTATGGTAACTGGTCGTCGTAAAGCAAGCCGTGCCAAGAAAGAAGAAACCACTTGGCAAGAACGGGTGATTCAAATCCGTCGTGTGAGCAAAGTAGTTAAAGGCGGTAAAAAACTAAGCTTCCGCGCCATTGTGGTGGTTGGTAATGAGCGCGGTCAAGTAGGTGTGGGAGTTGGCAAAGCTTCCGATGTAATTGGGGCTGTTAAAAAAGGTGTTGCTGATGGTAAGAAACACCTGATTGACATTCCTATTACCAAATCTAACTCTATTCCTCACCCCGTGGATGGAGTGGGGGGTGGTTCTAAAGTCATCATGCGCCCTGCTGCTCCTGGTACAGGGGTAATTGCTGGTGGTGCAGTGCGGACTGTACTGGAGTTAGCAGGTGTACGTAACGTTTTGGCGAAACAACTGGGTTCTAACAACCCATTGAATAACGCTAGAGCCGCAGTTAATGCTTTATCTACCTTGAGAACATTGGCGGAAGTAGCAGAAGATCGGGGCATTGCCATTGAAAAGCTCTATATTTAAGAACTCAGAATTGAACATTCTGGCTTTTTAGTTCCTGATTCTGACTCTCAACTGCTCCTGTTAGTGTAAAAAAAATTACTAATTCTCATGAGACTTAATGACGTTAGGCCAATCAAAGGCTCTAAAAAACGCCGCCGTCGGGTCGGTAGAGGTATTTCTGCTGGTCAGGGCGCAAGTGCAGGTCTAGGTATGCGTGGTCAAAAATCCCGTTCTGGTAGCAGTACCAGACCAGGGTTTGAAGGTGGTCAGCAGCCATTGTATCGCCGTATTCCCAAGCTCAAAGGCTTTCCATTAATTAATCGTAAAATTTACACTACGATTAATGTAGAAAAGCTCGCTTCCCTACCTGCCAATTCTGAAGTGAATTTGGCTTCCTTAAAAGCAGCAGGTATTTTAACTGCTAGTAAGGGAGCATTAAAAATATTAGGCAATGGGGAATTAAATGTTCCTCTGAAGGTACAAGCGGCAGCTTTCACAAATTCTGCTCGAAGCAAAATTGAAGCAGCTGGTGGGAGTTGTGAAGTCATAGAGTGAAGCAATAACAGCGCACTTCCATGCCAGCCAACTCACTCCCAGCGCTTGGTTCACCACAAAGGTAGCACTCTATGATCAGTCGAGACAGAGCACCAACGGCTCAAGAAACTTTTATGCAGATGGCGCAAGCAGCTGGGCTGAGGGGTAGGCTGCTTGTAACTGTCGGAATTTTAATTTTGGTTCGCCTGGGTATATTTTTACCAGTACCGGGAATTAACCGTGCTAGATTTGCCGAAGCGATCGCCTCTAATAATGCCATATTTGGTTTGTTGGATATATTCTCTGGGCGTGGTCTTTCCACGTTAGGCATCTTCGCTTTAGGGATTTTGCCTTTTATTAATGCGTCCATTATTATCCAATTGTTGACAGCTGCTATACCTGCTTTAGAAAAATTACAGAAAGACGAAGGTGAAGCCGGTCGGCGGAAAATATCCCAAATTACCCGTTACGTGTCCTTGGGTTGGGCAATTGTCCAAAGTGTAGCTTTCTCAGCTTTATTTTTACAACAATTTGCTTTGAATCCCGGCCCTGCCTTTGTGGCGGAAACAGCGATCGCCCTGACAGCAGGGTCAATGTTCGTGATGTGGGCATCGGAACTGATCACAGAACGGGGAATTGGTAACGGTGCATCTTTGTTGATTTTTGTCAACATTGTGGCTTCATTACCAAAATCTCTAGGCGATACCACAGAATTAGTCCAAAATGCCCTCCGAACCGGTCAGCGAGACCAAATAGGCTGGGTCATTATTATCGTTTTAATGTTTTTAATGACAATTGCCGGGATTGTATTTGTGCAGGAAGGAATGCGGCGTATCCCAATTATTTCTGCCCGGAGACAAGTTGGCAGGCGGGTACTGGCAGAACAGCGCAGTTTTTTACCCTTAAGGCTTAATCAAGGCGGTGTCATGCCAATTATTTTTGCTGCCGCTTTTCTCAGTTTGCCCTTGTTGGTTGTCGACTTTACTAAAAACCCACAATTGGCCAATATAGTTCGTACCTATTTGAGCCCTAAAGGTTCAGGTTCTTGGGTTTATGCCTTGGTATACATGGTTTGTATCATTTTCTTTAGCTACTTCTACTCATCGTTAATTCTTAACCCTGTAGATGTAGCTCAGAATTTAAAGAAAATGGGTTCAAGTATCCCAGGTATTCGTCCCGGCAAAGCTACTAGCGAATACATTGAGCGCGTCAGTAATAGACTGACCTTTTTAGGAGCACTCTTTTTAGGTTTAGTAGCAATTATTCCTACAGCAGTGGAAACTGCTTCACCGGTCAAAACCTTTCAAGGTGTGGGTGCAACATCGCTGTTAATTTTAGTAGGCGTGGCGATCGACACAGCAAGGCAAATCCAAACTTATGTGATCTCTCAACGCTATGAAGGAATGGTGAAACAATAGTGACTCGATTAATCTTCTTGGGTCCACCGGGAGCTGGTAAAGGAACTCAAGCACAAATTTTGGCCCAGTTCTTGCAAATTCCCCATATTTCCACAGGTGACATTCTCCGACAAGCCATTAAAGACCAAACCCCTTTGGGTATCAAGGCGCAAAGCTATGTAGATAGCGGTCAATTAGTTCCTGATGATCTAGTTGAAGATTTAGTTAAAGAGCGCCTGAGTCAACCAGATGCAGCAAATGGTTGGATTCTTGATGGTTTTCCTAGAAAAGTTACACAAGCAGTATTTTTACAGGAATTACTAGCAGGAACTCACCAAGATGGTGAAAAAGTAGTTAACTTAGACGTGCCTGATGAAGTGGTAATTAATCGCTTACTGGCACGGGGACGAAAAGATGACAGTGAAGAAATTATCCGCCGTCGTTTGGAAGTCTACAGGCAAGAAACAGCTCCCTTAATTAACTATTATGGCGATCGCCATCAACTGTTAAGTATCAACGGCAATCAATCCCAAGAAGAAGTAACGGTTGCATTGAAAAGCACTATATCCCGTTAGAGAGGCAGGGGGTAGGAGGCAGGAGGCAGGAGGAATAAATTAATTATTTTTACTCAGCACCCCCCACTCAGCACCCCCCACTCCTACTATTTTCCTTTTAGCTAAAATATATTAAGAAACGGTTGATATATTTCGCCAAATATGTTCTTGTGCAGAAAACTAACAAGTGCTCTTGAACAACTAAACTGTTGAGTTGAGGAAAAAACAAATTGTCTAAGCAAGATTTGATTGAAATGGAAGGCACTGTCACCGAGTCACTGCCTAATGCCATGTTCCGTGTTGATCTAGATAACGGCTTTAATGTTTTAGCACACATTTCTGGAAAGATTCGCCGTAACTATATCAAGATTTTACCTGGCGATCGCGTCAAAGTGGAATTAACACCTTATGACCTGACAAAAGGCCGAATCACCTATAGATTGCGGAAAAAATAAATCTTATGTAGAGAATCTTACCACAAACTAGCCAATTTGGGATTTCCCAAATTAATTAACTGAATTATTTTCCCTAGAAATGCTATAATTTACTATTTGGAGTCAATTAAAACAGGCATGAAAGTTCGAGCCTCCGTCAAGAAAATTTGTGAAAAGTGTAACGTGATCCGTCGTCGGGGTCGCGTCATGGTGATTTGTGTTAACCCCAAGCACAAACAACGTCAAGGATAGTATGGGCTAAAACCAAAAAGCACCGTATAGCTAATAATCACAGTTGACGAACAGTAACTAGGAAAGAGGGAGAAATTAATTGTGGCACGTATCGCCGGAGTAGACCTGCCTCGTGATAAGCGGGTAGAAATAGGTCTAACCTACATTTATGGAATTGGGTTAACTAGAGCAAAACAAATTATCGCAGCTACCGGAGTCAACCCAGACACCCGCGTTAAAGAATTAAGTGATGCTGATGTGGCAGCACTACGCGCCGAAATAGAAAGTAACTATCAAGTCGAAGGGGACTTACGGCGTTTAGAGTCCATGAGCATCAAGCGACTGATTGATATTGGTACCTACAGAGGCCGTCGTCACCGTATGGGACTACCCGTCAGAGGGCAGAGAACTCGCACCAATGCTAGAACTAGACGCGGTAGACGGCAAACAGTAGCCGGGAAGAAAAAAGCCCCTGGCAAATAAGTAATTATTCACTGGCTCATAGTAGCCAGTCACACAGTAAAACTACTAAACACCTATGGCAAGACAACCAACCAAAAAAACTGGAAGCAAAAAGCAAAAACGCAACGTACCAAATGGGGTTGCTTATATCCAGTCTACTTTCAACAATAGCATTGTCACCATCACCGATCAAAATGGAGACGTAATTTCTTGGGCTAGTGCCGGATCTAGCGGTTTTAAAGGAGCAAAAAAAGGAACACCCTTTGCTGCTCAAACAGCCGCAGAAAGTGCAGCCAGAAGAGCAATAGACCAAGGAATGCGCCAAATTGAAGTCATGGTTAGTGGACCTGGTGCAGGAAGAGAAACCGCAATTCGCGCTTTGCAAGGTGCAGGATTAGAAATTACCCTAATTCGGGATATTACCCCCATTCCTCACAACGGTTGCCGTCCGCCCAAACGTCGCCGAGTTTAAGCAGAACTTGACAACTAGAGGGAAGTAAAAGCTGAAAAAATTCACTTGTGATTCAATCTGAGTTTGAGCAAAACTTCAGAATCATGGTGAAAAAGCGCGTCAGCTCTTCCCATTGGGAGGGCTGCCCAACTTTCGACAATCCAAATATAATTGAGTACCTGTGTGAGTGAAATGACCATTACAGCACAGGGCATAAATAAAATTCGAGAGGCAATATATTTGCCTACTGGCAGCACCTTAAGAAGGGAGGCTACTCCGTGCCGCAGTTTCAAATTGAATGTGTAGAATCTAATACCGAGGAAAGTCGTAGCCATTACAGTAAATTTGTTCTGGAACCACTAGAGCGCGGTCAAGGCACGACTGTGGGCAATGCACTCAGACGGGTTCTGCTCTCTAATTTAGAGGGTACAGCAGTTACAGCCGTGCGGATTGCTGGTGTCACCCATGAGTTTGCCACAGTTCCGGGCGTGCGGGAAGATGTTTTGGAAATCCTCATGCGAATGAAGGAAGTAGTCCTCAAAAACTATTCCTCTCAAGCCCAAATTGGTCGCTTACTAGTAAACGGACCAGCTACAGTTACGGTGGCACACTTTGACTTACCCAGTGAAGTAGAAGTGATTGATCCGACTCAATACGTAGCTACCATCGCAGACGGTGGCAAGCTAGAAATGGAGTTTCGGATTGAAAGAGGTAAAGGCTATCGGACTGTAGAAAGAGGCAGAGAAGAAGCCACATCTTTAGACTTTTTGCAAATTGACTCAGTATTTATGCCGGTGCGAAAAGTCAACTACAGCGTTGAAGAAGCTCGTGCTGATGGTTCAATAACTAAAGATCGTCTGCTGTTGGAAGTTTGGACAAACGGCAGTATTTCCCCTCAAGAAGCACTATCTTCTGCGGCGGGAATTTTGGTAGATTTATTCAATCCGCTTAAAGACATTTCTCTAGAACCAACAGATTCAGGTTCAGAGATGCCGGACGATCCTACTGCTCAAATTCCCATTGAAGAGTTACAACTTTCTGTCCGCGCTTATAACTGTCTGAAACGAGCGCAAGTTAACTCTGTGGCTGACCTGTTGGATTATACCCAAGAAGACCTGTTAGAGATCAAAAACTTTGGTCAGAAGTCAGCAGAAGAGGTAGTAGAAGCCTTGCAACGTCGCTTGGGGATTACTTTACCTCAAGAACGTGGTTCCAAACACACCTAAACCAAAACTGTTATTAACTCATATTGTCTGAATTATGCGTCACCGTTGTCGAGTTAAAAAACTCAGTAAACCAGCTGACCAACGCCGAGCTTTAATGCGGGCGTTAACTACAGAATTAATTCGTCATGGACGAATTACCACAACTTTAATCAGAGCTAAAGCAGTACGTGGTTACGTAGATAAAATGATTACTCTAGCTAAGGATGGCTCTTTAGCGGCACGTCGCCAAGCTTTAGGATATATCTACGATAAAAACCTAGTTCATGCTTTGTTTGAGCAAGCAAAAGAGCGTTATGGTAGCCGTAATGGTGGCTATACCCGTATTCTACACACTGTACCCCGCCGTGGTGATAATGCCGAAATGGCAATTATTGAATTAGTTTAGGTCATTAGTTATTGGGGAACAGGGAACAGGGAACAGGGAAAAGTGAAAAAAATAATTAATTAGTTCTGCCTAGTCTATGGCAACGCTACCGCGAACTGCCTCCTGCCTTTAAAAGTGACAAGGGATTGAGCCTTGATGTTAGAAACAAGCCGACCAGAACCAAGTTATCGAGTAGCTCTAGTGATTCAATACGTGGGTACTCATTTTCATGGCTGGCAACGGCAAAAGGGACATCGTACCGTTCAAGAAGAGATAGAAACAGCGATCGCACAAATTTTAGGGTATCATGTCACCCTCCACGGGGCGGGAAGAACCGATGCGGGAGTTCATGCCGCCGCACAAGTGGCTCACTTTAATGCTACAAGTTTTATTCCCCCCGAAAAATGGGCGACTGTCCTTAACTCCTACCTGCCCCCAGATATAATAATTAGGGCTTCAGCAGCAGTAGGCGATCGCTGGCACGCTCGATTTAGTGCAATTTATCGGCGGTATCGTTACACCATCTACACAGCAACTCGTCCCAACTTATTCATTAGACCATTTAGCTGGCATTATTATCACTCTCCCTTGGATGAAACCTTAATCCAAGCTGCCTTAGAACCCTTATTAGGAAAGCACCATTTAGCAGCCTTTCACCGTGCAGGTTCAGCCAGAAAACACTCTTGGGTAGAAGTCCAAGCAGTAGAATGTCATCGCAGTGACTCGTTTATCTATTTGGAAATCCAAGCTGATGGATTTTTGTATGGTATGGTACGGTTACTAGTGGGAATGTTAGTCGAGGTAGGGGCAGGAAAGCGATCGCTTGCTAACTTCACCGACATCTGGAAAGAACAACGCCGAGAAGAAGTAAAATATGCTGCTCCGGCTCAAGGCTTATGCTTATTAAGAGTTGGTTATCCTGAATTTCCCTTTTCCACAGAAATCTGGTACGATACTCAGCCTTATTTAGTCATTAGTCATTAGTCATTGGTCATTAGTGATGAAAAAATTAATCACCACTGGCTACCAACACCAAACACAGGAACAAGCAAAATGACAACTAAAACTTACCTTCCTCCTCAAGATGTCCTTGAGCGTGAATGGTACGTAGTTGATGCTACTGACCAACGCTTAGGCCGCCTCGCCAGCGAAGTGGCGATGATTCTCAGAGGCAAAAGAAAATCCGAATATACCCCCCACCTAGACACCGGCGATTTTGTGATTATCATTAACGCCGAGAAAATCGCAGTTACAGGCAAAAAACGTACACAAAAACTCTACCGTCGCCATTCCGGCCGTCCCGGTGGAATGAAAACCGAAACCTTTGCCAAATTACAGCAACGTTTACCAGAACGGATTATTGAACACGCTGTTAAAGGGATGTTGCCTAAAAATAGCTTAGGTCGCCAACTGTTCACCAAGCTCAAAGTTTATGCTGGTGCTACTCATCCCCATACAGCCCAAAAACCTAAAGAACTGAAACTTAACACAATTCCCGGAGAAAATTAATGGTCGCAGCAGTAGAAGCAAATAGCGGTCGCGCCGTCTATTGGGGTACTGGCCGCCGTAAGTCCGCAGTCGCACGAGTCCGTCTTGTGCCCGGAGAAGGTAAATTTACCGTCAACGACAAACCTGGAGATTTATACTTTCAGTTCAACGCCAATTACTTAGGACTGATTAAAGCTCCGTTGGAAACTCTAGGACTAGAAAACGAATACGACATTATCGTTAAAGCTGAAGGTGGTGGTTTAACTGGCCAAGCTGATTCTATCCGCTTAGGCGTAGCCCGTGCCTTATGCCAACTAGACCCCGATAATCGCTCACCCTTAAAAACCGAAGGGTATTTGACCCGTGACCCCCGTGCTAAAGAACGGAAAAAATACGGTTTACACAAAGCCCGCAAAGCACCTCAATACTCAAAACGTTAATTGGGCTTTTGGTATTGGTAATTTTTTCTTCCTTCCCAGTACCTCAGCTCAATTCACCGCAGAAAGTTATAATTAGTATAGATTAACCACAACAAGGAATCATGGCTAAAGATATTCATCCTAAATGGTATCCAGAAGCTAAAGTTTACTGTAACGGTCAGGTTGTCATGACAGTTGGTTCAACAAAACCTGAATTACACGTAGATGTTTGGTCTGGAAACCATCCTTTTTACACCGGCACTCAAAAAATTATTGACACAGAGGGTCGTGTTGAACGCTTCCTCCGCAAATACGGGATGTCTGGCGACCAAACAGGCGGCAAGAAAAAGTAGCTGGTTGGCTGTAGCTGTTAAAGACGACCCTGCCTTTGCTGGGTCGATTTTCGTTTAATGCTTGAGCCAACTTGTTATTTTTTAAGGAACGCACTCACTATGGCTGAAACATACCTGCTGGAGAAACTAAAATCTGTTGAACAAACCTTTAATGAATTGACACGTCGCCTGGCTGACCCTGATACCGCCAAAAACCCTGATGAGTATCAACAGATTGCCAAGGCTCGTTCTTCTTTAGAAGAGGTAGTTAATACTTATGAAATATGGAAAACTGCCCAAGAAGAATTAGTAGGGGCGCGTCAAATACTCAAAGAGGCAAATGGTGATCCAGAGTGGCATGAAATGGCTGCTTTGGAAGTGGACGAACTGGAACAGAAAATTGACTATCTAGAAGAACGCTTAAAAATTCTGCTCTTACCCCGTGATCCTAATGATGATAAAAACATCATGTTGGAAATTCGTGCCGGTACTGGTGGAGATGAAGCGAGTATTTGGGCTGGCGATTTATTGCGGATGTATTCCCGTTATGCTGATGGCCAGGGCTGGAAAGTGAAGCTAGTCAGCGAGTCCTTGGGTGAAATGGGCGGTTTTAAAGAGGTGATTCTGGAGATTCAAGGCAACAGCGTTTACAGCAAGCTGAAGTTTGAGGCCGGAGTGCATCGTGTCCAGCGTGTACCAGTTACCGAAGCAGGTGGACGGGTGCACACTTCTACTGCTACCGTGGCGATTATGCCGGAAGTAGATGAGGTAGAAATTCATATTGACCCGAAAGATATTGAAATGAGTACAGCCCGTTCCGGTGGTGCAGGTGGGCAAAACGTCAACAAGGTAGAAACTGCTGTTGATTTGATGCACAAACCCACAGGGATTCGGATTTTTTGTACAGAAGAGCGTAGCCAGTTACAGAACAAAGAACGAGCGATGCAAATTCTGCGGGCGAAATTGTATGATATCAAGTTGCGGGAACAACAGGAAGAAGTAACTTCCATGAGGCGATCGCAAGTTGGTACTGGTTCCCGTTCTGAAAAAATCCGCACTTATAACTATAAGGATAACCGGGTTACAGACCACCGCTTAGGTCAAAACTACTCCCTCAACCCAGTTCTAGAAGGCGATCTAGAATCAGTAATACAATCTTGTATATCTCTAGACCAACAAGAGCGTTTAGCAGAACTAGCGGCCTCTGGTGTTGCTGGCTAAACCTTTTAATTCTCATTATTGCTGTAATTAAATATATTGGAGAACCGCTTGCTGTTCTGTTAGTTTCAACATACACAGGCGGTTTTCTAATGCTGTTCTAATTGCGTCTTCGATTTCGCTAGGATAATGATAACAGGCAAATTCATAACCTAAAATATAATGCAGTTTTTTCCATTCCTTAACATTTAAGCATTTGTATACTAACTTTTCTACATCCTGTTGCCAACGGGCAAAAATCCGATAACTGAAAAAGCTACTACAAATATTACCGTTATTATCCCAATAAGAAACACATATTTGATGCTTTAGGCAACTAATTTTTTTCACTTCCTTGACATTACAGCCTTGAGCGTTGAGTGCAGCTTTTACCTCAGCTGGCGAAAGCTGCCAAGTTTGTGGTCTAATTTGATTAGTAGTAATTAGGTTTTTTCCTTGGCGACGATATCGGCTAATTTTGCGCGTGCGACTAACCATGATGCACCTACAATTTAACTGGTAACATTGGTCAAAAATTATCTAGTAGCTTGATGTAAAACTATTAAAATAAAAGTTTTAGTTTGACAACTTTAATTTTAAGGTAACACTTACAAGGAAGATTGTCAATAGAAAACTAAGATTGCAACAATTGTTAACTAAACTTGTATATGCAGGCGATGAACTATCAGCAGTGAATATCGAAAGCAAGGAAAAACTAATTGAAATTATCAAACTAGCTCGCGGTTCTATGAGTCAACGAGCATTTGGTAAGCTTTTGGGTGTTTCTGCTACTGCGGTACAACTGTGGGAAAAAGGAGAATCAATTCCTGATACACAGAACTTAGCGAACATTGCAGCTAGAGCAGGCTACACAATGGAAGAACTGTTTAACCAGATTGGTATTAAGACAATGGCTGAATTTACAGATGTAAATCAGATCCTTAAACAAATCAAATCTATGCCATTGAATGAAGTAGCAATAATTGGTAGGGCTGTAATGGATAGATTAGCGGCTGCGGCTGAAGCTTCAACAGACAGAGTAAAAGCCAGTTAGATATTTATGTGGTTTTGAGAACACACCCATGAACATCGAAAGCAAAGAAAAACTGATCGAAATTATTAAACTGGCTCGCGGTTCTATGAGTCAGCGAGCATTTGGAAAGCTTTTAGGTGTTTCTGCGACTGCTGTTCAGTTGTGGGAAAAGGGTGTTAATGTTCCAGATACAGAGTATTTAGTAAAAATTGCAGCTAGAGCAGGTTATACATTAGAAGAATTACTGAATTGCTTAGAAGGTAAACCGATACAAGAAACATCAGATTTAAACGTAATTCTAAGGCAAATTAACCATTTACCACTGAGTCACGTAGCGCAAATTTTACAAGCTGCGGCGGATAGGTTGGCTGCGGTGGCGGAAGCTGTTGAAGATAAAGCAAAAGCGAGTTAGACAAAATTTTTTTGATGGATGAGGCGAAAGAGGGAAGCAGAGGCGCATCAACACCCAAAAATAGAATCAAATAATCTGTGCTAAAAACTTACGAGTTCTTTCCTCTTGGGGATTAGTGAAAAACATCTCAGGGGTGGCTGTTTCCACGATTAAACCACCATCCATAAAAACTACCCTATCCGCAACCTCACGGGCAAAACCTACCTCATGAGTGACGACAACCATTGTCATTCCTTCACTAGCTAAATTTCGCATTACGTCCAATACTTCCCGCACCATTTCCGGGTCTAAAGCGGAAGTTGGTTCATCAAACAACATTATTTTAGGTTGCATGGCTAAAGCGCGGGCTATAGCTACCCGTTGTTGTTGTCCTCCTGATAACTGTCCCGGATATTTTTGTGCTTGGGCTAAAATTCCCACTCTTTCTAATAATTGCATTGCTAATTCTTCAGCCTTAACTTTAGACCATTTTTTGACCCAAATCGGGGCTAAAGTGATATTTTGTAAAACTGTTAAATGCGGGAATAAATTAAATTGTTGAAATACCATTCCCACTTCTTGACGAACTTTATCAATATTGCGTAAATCGTTACTGATGGTAATGCCATCAATAGTAATTTTTCCTTGTTGGTATTCTTCCAAAGCGTTAAAAGTGCGAATAAAAGTAGATTTTCCCGAACCTGACGGACCCATTAAAACAACAACTTCACCCCGACTAACTTTTAAACTTGCACCTTTGAGGACGTGAAATTTACCGTAATGTTTGTGTACATCTTCCGCAATAATAATTGGATTTGTATCTTGCATAATAACCTCTTGAATTTAAAAAAAGGGAACAGGGGAGAAAGGAAGAAACTAATGAGTAATGACTAATGACTATTTTTTAATTTATTTTCTAAATTTCTAGCAATCCAAGACATAGAATAGCAAAATACCCAGTAAATCAAACCAATAAAAATATAAACTTCTGCATAACGACCGATAAACCTGGGCTGGGCTAAAATAGAACGAGCAATACCCGTTAGTTCTACTAATCCTACTAAAGATAAAAGAGAAGTATCTTTAAATAAACCTATAAATTGCCCAACAATTGCGGGAATTACTGCGCGTAAAGCTTGGGGTAAAATAATTAATGTAACTCTTAAAGGTGCATTTATTCCTAATGCTTTTGCGGCTTCAATTTGTCCGCGTGGAATGGCTTGGAGTCCACCCCGGATATTTTCCGCCATATAAGCAGCACTAAATAATATTAATCCGGCGATGCCTCTTAAAACGCGATCTAAACGAATTTCTGTAGGTAAAAATAACGGTAGCATGACTTGAGCTAAAAATAAAATTCCGATTAATGGAACTCCGCGTACAATTTCAATATAAAGAATCGAAAACCAACGCACCACAGGTAAATCGCTAGTTCTACCTAAAGCTAATAAAATGCCGATAGGGAAAGATAAGATAATACTTATTGCTGCTGTTAATAACGTTAGTAATAAACCATTCCATAAATTAGTTGATGTAGGTTCTAAGCCTAATCCTCCACCAATCAACCATAAAATAATTGGGAAAGATAATAACCAAGCAAGAGAAATCAAAGGTGAAATAATTTTAGTAAATATTCTACCTACTGCAAATCCTGAGATTAATAAAAAGGTATTGAAAATTAACCAGATGCGAGTAGTTAAATCTACAGGTGAAATAATTAATAAAATGCTAATAATAAAAGCGAAAATTCCCAAAAACCATTTATTTAATTTTTGTTCTTTAGTAAATCCTCCCAATGTTAAAGCGGTGAGTTTAGTAATAATTGCTAACACTATCCAAATTCGCCAATATTGTGATTGAGGATATCTACCAACTAAAAATAAATGTACATTAGCCTGAATTACTGTCCATTGGGCTTGAGTAAAAACCCAAGTTAAAATTCCTGAACTTAACCAAAATATTAAGAGGAGCGATAAAATAGTTAATATACTATTATACCAATTATTAAACAAGTTTTTCTTGAACCAATAAAATTTAATCATTATCTTTCTTTGAGTTGAACAGTACGATTAAATAAATTCATCAACAGAGAAATAGTTAAACTAATAATGAGATAAGTGAGAATTAGTAAAATCATCACTTCTACAGCTTTTCCGGTTTGGTTAAAGGTGGTAGAAGCGACAAAGTAAAGGTCAGGATAACCAATAGCGATCGCTAAACTAGAATTTTTGGTTAAATTTAGGTATTGGCTGGTTAATGGGGGAATAATAACCCGCAAAGCCTGGGGTAAAATCACTAAACGCATGACTAAACCCGGTTTTAACCCAAGCGATCGCGCTGCTTCCCATTGTCCTTTTGAAACTGACTGAATCCCACCTCTGACAATTTCCGCAATAAACGCACCTGTATAAAATATTAATCCCAACAGTAAAGCGGAAAACTCTGGTGAAAAGTTCAATCCTAGTATTTCTATGCCATTTTGACTAAAGTAAATTAACCCACCAACAGAGATTTTATTTTCGCGTTGAGGGAAAGCGAGAAAAACAGCAAAATACCAAAATAATAGTTGTAGTAATAAAGGGGTATTGCGAAAAATTTCAACATAAATTAGTGTGAGATTTCGCACTAACCAATTATCAGATAAACGACCAATTCCCGCAAGTATACCAACAATTGTAGTGAGGATTATTCCTGTAATTGCTATCCGAAAAGAATTAATTAAACCCACCCATAAAGCCCGACTATAACTATCAGTTGGCTGATAATTAATTACTTTTTCTCCAATATCAAAAGATGCTTGATTCTGAAGGAAATCAAAACCGAATTGAATCCCTAATTGTTGTAAATTACGGATGAGATTATTCAGCAGAATTGTAAACAAAATAGCGATTAAAAAGACTGCTATTAATTGTCCTGTAATACGCCAGAATTTTGGATTATTCATTATTTATTTAGAAGGAGGCAGGAGGAAAGAGACAGAAGGCAGGGGGCAGGGGGCAGGAGGCAGGAGTAATTAATTATTCTTCTTTGTTGACTTTTGACTTTTCCCGCACCTCTCACTCTGCACAATAATTAGCGGAAAGGTGGAGAATAAAGTAATCCGCCTTTTGTGGAAATTTGATTTTGACCACGAGGGAGATTCATATTAGTTTTAGCTCCTAAATTGCGTTCGTAAATTTCGCCGTAATTACCAACGTGTTTAATTACTCTGGCAGCAAAATCATTAGGTAAACCTATACTTTCTCCTAGTTTGTCTTCTGTTCCTAAAAATCGTTTGATATTGGGATCTGAACTGTTAGCTAATTGTGTGATATTCTGAGAATTAATATCTAATTGTTCAGCTTGGATTAAAGCATAAACTACCCATTTAACTATATCAGCCCATTTTTCATTACCTTTAGCTACGGCTGGGGCTAGGGGTTCGGAAGAAAGTGATTCATCAAGAATGATATTATCATTAGGATTTGATAAGGTGGTACGTCGAGAAACTAGGGCTGAACGGTCAGCTGTTATTCCTTCACAACGCCCTTCTGCATAAGTGGCAAAAGTAATATTTACATCTTCAAATACTACGGGTTTATAAGTAATACCCCGCTTTCGCATTTGGTCGGCTAGGTTTTGTTCAGTGGTTGTGCCTGCTTGTACACAAATGGCTTTATCTTTTAAATCCGCTAAAGTCTTAATTCCAGCATTTTTATTTACCATGATGGCTTGACCATCATAAAATACTACTGGAGCAAAATCTAAACCTTGGGAGGTATCGCGGCTAAATGTCCAGCTAGTATTCCGACTGAGAATATCAATTTCCCCTGTTTGCAGGGCAGTAAATCTTTCTTTAGCGTTGAGGTTGCGATATTCTACAGCATCCGGGTTATCAAACATGGCGGCGGCTATAGCCCGACATACATCTACATCAATACCACTATATTTCCCATCGCTGCCCACAAAGCTAAAACCTGGTAGTTCTCCACTGACACCGCAAAGGATTTTACCCCGGTTTTTGATAGTATCAGAGCGATCGCTTGTTTTTTGAGTTTGACTAGTATTTGCTGTATTTTCTGTTCCACCCACACAAGCACTGAGAAAAAACACCAAAGAGGCGATCGTTAAAATTAAACCTGATTTTTTCATACACTTTTTTATGTATTTGTCAATAAGTTGATTTTCTACTACTTGTAGTATAAAACTTGTTCGACTCTATAATATTATGTGATGGCCAGTGCTGCAACAAAATCACCCGCTAACCTCAATCAAACCAGGGGTTAGGGTGTAGAAATCAAAATAAACAGCAATTTTATAACTATCAAAACTGAACATTAAACACATTTAGAGTCTAATCATTAAAATCACATCCAAGGATATTATTTGTTCAAAATTAACTATCAGTAGTATGTAAATTCTTAATTCTAGATAAATAAATCTGTTAACTAAAAGGTATAAATCCCACAATTAAATAGAATTTTTCTAGGGAGAAATAAACATCAACTTTCACTTAAAACAGCCTTTTTTGACCGATATTTACAGCTATAGCTGTCCTCACACCTACTAACCGTCTAAATTAGCTCACAAACCAAATATAACTGCTCATCAGCTAAAATATAAAATAGCTGAGGCATTTATTTTGTCAACATTATAGTAATAACCTGAGTAAATCTTATGGCTAAATTTTAAGATAAATTGCCGATAAAGTGATATATTTTGGCCAGCAGCAGTGGAATTGGTGAAATTACCACTACTTAATCAGTCCTACTCAGGTATGAGTCTATCATCTTTGATTCCTCCTGGTGGACTAAGCAAAAAAATTAGTAGAATCCCAAAAAATTCTACAACCTGCAAAAAAGTAGCTGCACCAATCCAGAAAACCACCGCTAGAAGGTGAGGTTTGTTGATAGCCGCTCCAATTTTCCTTATGAGGCTTTTATGGGAGCTAATTTGAAACAAATAGCCAATTACCTAGATAATCTTGGTTGGCACTACCGTTTAGACGAAGAGGAAGACCGCATCATCACAGGTGTGGAGGCAGATAACATAGAAGATTTTTTAATAGTTGTACAACTGGATGAGGAAGGAAAATTTTTCCGCGTCTTTGCACCGCAAATTTTAGCCGGAGTCAAAGAGCATCCTTACAAAGAAACGATCCTGCAAACCATGTTAGCCATTTCGTGGGAGACGAAAATGCTGCAATGGGAGTATGATCCATCTGATGGCGAGATTCGTGCTATTATTGAATTTCCCTTAGAAGACTCTACCCTGACCGAAAGACAGTTTAATCGTTGTCTAAGCGGTTTAATACAAATTGTTGATAGCATAGCCATTCCCCGGCTTAAACAAGTAATGGATACAGGTCAAGATCCTGGTAATGTAGAACTTGGTGAAAGATTGTTACTAAGTATTCAAGAAGAAGCTCCGGGCTTATTAGAATTACTAGAGAAAGCAATGGAAGCGCGGAAGAAACGGGGAAGTTTTCCCAACGAATGAAGCGGAACATTGTGGGAATCGCTATACTGCAAAGTGATACCCTCAAAATATACTAAAATTTTCTAGGGCTGGATTTTTATGACATCTTATGTAACCTCCTCTGCCAAAGCGGAAATGAGTGAACTCCGGCGGTTAAAAAGCTTACTACCGCCAGAATTGCAGAGCTGGGTAAGTGTAGAAGGAACAACTGAAGTTAGTCCACCCCTGATCCGTTGTGAAGAAATTGGCAAAGACCAAGTAGAAATACAAATTGACTTGGTAAAATGGGATGCCTTAGCAATGGATCAGCGTAATTTGCTGTTTTGGCATGAAGTTGCGCGGATTCAAAACGACACGATTCCCAAAGATGGTTGGGAAATGGCAGCATTAGCTATTGGCTTAGGTGGTGCTGTGGGTGAATTATGGGTACAAGATGGATTACTGCTGGTGTTAGCCTTAGCACTTTGCGGTGTTTCTGGGTGGCGACTTTATCAAAAAAATAATGGGGAAAAACAAATTAGAGAGTTGATTGATGCTGATGAAAAAGCGATCGCCTTAGCCACGCGCTTTGGTTATACTCTCCCCAATGCCTATAAAAGTTTAGGTAGTGCTTTAAAAACTTTAATTGATAACACACCAAGTAAACGTCAGCGTTCTCGCTACGAAACTAGACTTTCCGCCTTAAAACGCAGCGCCAACAAAGCCAAGTCCAAATCTAGAAATGGCGACGAAGGAGGATTGTAGGAAGAGTGCAGAGTGCAAGAGAATTTTGGATTTTAGATTTTAGATTTTAAATTCATAACTTCCTCTTCTCCCCTGCTCCCTGCCCCCTGCCCCCTGCCC
>DATGXB010000272.1:0-8730 GCA_035299225.1 Nostocaceae cyanobacterium
CCCCGCCAACGGTTTTGCCTGCGCACTGACCCCGGCAGGCAGGCTCGTGGCAGCAGCGACAGCGGCTGCGCCCTTCATCATGGTGCGACGTTCGATATGGGACATCGGGGCTCTCCTTTTTACAGGCGCCAATGTGCGTTCAGCAGGGCAAGGAGTCCAGCCAGACTTTCAGCTGTAGCGGGCTTTTCAGGCGGGTCACTTTTGCTTCATGCCCCGCCAGCGCTGCCTCGGTCCGCAGACGGGGACCGCGATTGCAGCCAAGCAGGTAAAAGAAGAAAGCAAGATCGAAGCCCAACTGGCGCGCCAATGTCGATTTACCCGCCTCCCTCTTCCCTCCTGCCTTCTACATCCCTACAAGTATCGTGAAATTAATTGAATGTAACAATTTAGAAACAGCTTATACTGCTTCATTACAGCGCCCTATTTTAAGCGGCATAAATTGCCATATTCATGCAGGTGAATTTGTAGCATTATTAGGGCTAAATGGTGCGGGTAAGTCTACATTACTCAAGTCTTTGGTGGGGTTAGTGCCATTAGTAGACGGCGAAATAATAATTAATGGTATAACATTAACTCGCCAAAACTTACCGAAAATTCGCTCTCAAATTGGGATGCTATTTCAAGGAGGGGGACTAATTCGCCAGTTATCAGCTATTGATAATGTATTGTGTGGACGATTAGGGAGAAGAAACACTTGGCAAACTTTGCTAGGATTTCCTCAACGCGATCGCCTTTTAGCATCAGAATTATTAGCACAATTAGGTTTAAAAGAATTAGCCTATCAAAAAACTGGTTTACTAAGTGGTGGACAACAGCAACGAGTAGCTATAGCCCGCGCTTTAATTCAATCACCACAAATACTTCTAGCTGATGAACCCACCACCGGCTTAGATGTAGTAGCAGCCCAACAAGTAATGCAAACCTTATCTGAACTTCACCAAGAGCAAGGTTTAACCATTATTACCGTTTTACATGATTTGGGTATGGCTGCTCAATATGCCCAACGTGCCATAGTCCTAGACGCAGGAAAAATAGTTTATGACGGCAGTTGTCATAATCTCCAAGAAGTATTTCAAGAAGCCATCCCGTAATTATCTATTTCCTATTCCCCTATTTCCTATTCCCTATTTCCCTATTTCCCTATTTCCCTATTTCCCTATTCCCCTATTTCCTATTCCCTGTTCCCTGTTCCCTGTTCCCTGTTCCCTGTTCCCTAATGACTAATATGCAAAATTATTCTATTGCTAAATTTTTACACCGCTATCCTTGGCTTTTTCCCTTATTCACTCTCTTGGCGTTAGTGGGTGTTTATACATGGGCATTACAAGGTTTAGCAATTGATTTTATCGTCCTTCAAGATGCCTGGTTTTATATTACCGATTTTATCTCTCGATTTTTTCCACCTAATTGGGATGTATTGGATATAGCTGTCAAGGCATTAATTGAGACTGTACAGATGTCTTTGTGGGGAACTACCATCGGGGCAATTTTATCTTTACCAATAGCGATCGCCTCTGCCACTAATATCTCCCCTTTATGGTTGCGTTGGTTAGCCAACCTCACCCAAAATGTTGTACGTTCCATCCCTTCGATTATTTTAGGCTTAATTTTCGTTGCTGCTACTGGTTTGGGTGCACCTGCGGGAACACTAGCTTTAAGCATCTACACTATCGGCTATCTTGCTAAATTCTATCAACAGGCTATTGAAGCCGTTGATCAGCACTCTTTAGAATCCCTACGGGTAATTGGTGCATCAAGATTACAAATTGCCCAATATGGCATTCTACCCCAAGTATTACCCTTGGTTTCAGGATATACAGTTTGGATGTTTGAATATAACATTCGTGCGGCTTCTGTCTTGGGTGTAGTTGGTGCAGGGGGAATTGGTTTTGAGTTAAAAAGCTATATTGATGGATTTGAATACACCAAAGCCACAACCATGATTTTAGTGTTATTGGTAATCGTAACAATTATTGATTTCCTCAGTAGTAAATTACGTCAACACTTGGATTCAATGTAATTACCACATTGGTCAAATTTACTTATTTAGATAGACATAAAAAACAAACATTTTCATAAATCAGGCATAATTGTTAGTAGATTTACTCATCATAGTAACTCTAATTATTGTTTCTTCCATCTTCAATCATACTTAAAAAGTGCAGAAGTCAATACTACCAAACCCTGATGATTGCTAAATTTCACTATGTTAAGTATTCATACAGTGTGAATTTAATTTTGCACAATGACCTATATATAGCATTCCTGTTTAATTTTTGAAAAATACTGAGGTGGGCATTTCCTACAGTTTTCCGTTTCTGTTCAGTGTTCTACCAAAAAATGCCCACCCTACACATACCTTACAGTTACCACCAAAGTTAAAAAATGAGGGTAGCGTCACCACCCCCATATATTTCGATTATTGAGTATTCTTTAACAGATGTAGTTTAGATTGCAATTTTCCTCACTAGGCTTTTGCAACTAAAGTCGAAAATGTAGATAGCCGAACAAATAGGAAACACACTAACATTACCTTCCCTACATCATCGCATTAAATAATCAATTTTATCCACTAATTTCGGCTAATTTTTGCGTATTAATCTTTAAATTTTTTGATTGCTCTAACTGATCTTGGGGGCTAGATTCTGGAAAATGCTTATCTATCAAGACTGAAACCTGTGTAGCTTGAATACGACAATATCGGGTTTTATCTGGCATAACTAGATTAGGGCCTGCCTTGCAATTTTTCATGCAACCAGTCCCCTTGATAGTAACTTGCTCAGTTAAACCGCGATCGCCTAACTCCGTCTCCAAAGCCTTACATACAGCTTGACCACCGCGTTTCATGCAATCTGACTTTTGACACACCAAGATTGTCGCTTTGGTTTTCTTGGTTGTAACTTGAGTATTATTTCTAGTAAAACTTTCCTCTACATCTATATTATTGGCTGCTTCCGGTTGTACAGTCCGTGCTGCCATTACCTGTTCAGCCTTCAGCTTCACTTCACCAGTTTTAGCATCAAATTTTTTTGTCCCGATAACCTGTAACCAAGTTCCTTTAGGTAAACGCCAATCAAAGGCAAATCTTAAATGTTTTGCTAACTTGATATAAAATTCACCTTCAGCAGTCGCCAGTAACAAGCCCTTAAGCTTATAACCGTCTTTAATCACCACATCTAAAAACCTACCCTCTAGGCAGAATTCTGTTAGTTCTAACTTGGGAGATACACACAATTGTTTTGACATAACTTTTAAATAAAGTATCTTAGTGTTTAGACAACATACAGCACGTTTCAGACAAATGAATTACAACAGTTAATAGTTAAAGGCTGATACTAAAGCAGTTTCAGCTCTGTTCCCTGTTAAGAGCACCGCACTGAGTGCTGTCGAAGTGTTAAGAGTTCCCTGCTGTAAGAGATTAAGAATTTTGGCAACGCATCTGCCAACAGTTTTCTAGAGTATCAATTAAATCTTGACGTGAAGCAATGAATCTGCGAGTTACACTCCAAAGTTGTATTGCCGCACTTGGATGGGCAACTTCTACCCGCAAAGGTTGGTTAATTTCACAGCAACAGGGAATATCTAATTCACTTAAACGCTGATAAATTTGCCAACGGTCTGCCCAATTCACCTCAAGAACTAGCTTTTGATTTATGTCTGAACTAAAGGAATTCAAACTATTGCCCCCAAAATGCCACAAAATTGCAGTAACTAAGAAGCTGTATTGCCAGCTATTTAAGGCTTTGCAGTTTCCTAAATCTATAAACCAGCATACCTTAAGTGAAAAATATTGTCATTAAATTAGAGAAAAATTCTCATTCAGGGAGCAGGAGGCAGGAGGCAGGAGGCAGGAGGCAGGAGGTAGAAGGCAGGAGGTAGAAGGCAGGAGGTAGAAGGCAGGAGGCAGGAGGCAGGAGGCAGGAGGCAGGAGGCAAGAAGAATAAATGATTACTTCCTCATCCCCCTCATTTCTCCTCTTCTGGGCACTCCACACCCCTCCACCGGGAGAGGTAAATTTTTAACTGGTATTTATCAAAGTTCTACATATTGAGAAATTTTAATTTGCTTGCTTTCCGTTTTTTAGGTGTTAAGATATAAAGACAACGCGGTTAAAAAGTGTAACTGCTAACAAGAGAGGAGAACAATGTCTGATACTCAAACTATATTACAAAACTTTGGTCAGGTATATGACAATCCTGTATTGCTGGATCGCAGTGTCACCGCGCCAGTAGTAGAAGGTTTTAATGTCGTCTTATCCAGCTTTCAAGCCTTATATCTACAGTACCAAAAACATCATTTTGTAGTTGAAGGCGCAGAATTTTACTCACTGCATGAATTTTTTAATTCCAATTTCAAAGAAGTTCAAGAACATATTCATGATATTGGTGAACGCCTTAATGGTTTAGGTGGTGTTCCTGCCGCGACCTTCAGTAAATTAGCTGAATTATGCTGCTTTGAACAAGAGCAAGATGGTGTATTTTCTAGCCGTAAAATGCTAGAAAATGACTTAGCAGCAGAGCAATCAATTATTAGTGTAATTCGTCGCCAAGCCGCTCAGGCTGAGAGTTTAGGCGACCGGGGTACACGCTATCTCTACGAAAAAATCTTGTTAAAAACTGAAGAAAGAGCTTATCATTTAGCTCACTTTTTAGCCAAGGAAAGCTTAACTTTAGGTTTTGTTCAACCTGCTCAAAACTAAGACAAAATTAATTTCAGTTTGAACATAATCTAAAGTAAAAGAAATTGCAATTATAGTATTCACACAATATTTCTAAAGCAGAGGAGTTTTAATAAACGTCTCTGCTATTTTTAATTTTTAGGGATTGAATTTATATCTAAACGACAAATTTATTTTACTAATATAAAATCTAGCTTTTAGTATTTAACTAATTGAAAATATGGTTATTTTTCAGAAAAGTATACTTTTGCGGTTTATCAATAACCAGATTATCTAAATTTTAATTAAATCACGTTATTGCACATTTATCTCAGCAAGCATTTTCAGCTAAATAGAAATTTTTTGCAAAATTACCAGCCCTGAATCTATCAGAAAGTGAAAAAACCTGATTGTTGCAAATAAGACATAATAGGAAGCAGAGGAGAAAGGGAGAAAGGGAATTAACTCTTGATCACTAAGCACTCCGCACCCTTCTTTTTTCCCCAATTGGCAATCAGAACCAGGAAAACTCGATAATAAAAGATGACAAGAAGTAAACACGCTTAAAATATTCAGGATTTCTATTTCCTGCACTGTTAAGGTAAAGACTATGCCCCGCCGTGACGACCTGCACAAAATTTTGTTATTGGGTTCTGGCCCGATTGTAATCGGCCAAGCTTGTGAGTTTGATTATTCTGGGACTCAAGCCTGTAAAGCTCTGCGAGAAGAAGGCTATGAGGTGGTGTTGATTAACTCCAACCCAGCGACGATTATGACTGACCCGGAAACAGCCGATCGCACTTACATTGAGCCACTGACACCGGATTTCGTAGAAAAGGTGATTGCTAAAGAACGTCCAGATGCAATCCTACCGACAATGGGAGGACAAACTGCGCTGAATATTGCAGTTGCTTTGGCCAAAAATGGTGCTTTGGACAAGTACAACGTGGAGTTAATCGGGGCTAAACTGCCAGCGATTGAAAAAGCCGAAGACCGGAAGTTATTTAATGAAGCCATGGCCAAAATCGGGGTGAATGTCTGCCCCAGTGGTACGGCTTCTAGTTTGGAAGAAGCAAAAGCGATCGCACAACGCATCGGTTCCTATCCCTTAATTATCCGTCCAGCCTTCACAATGGGCGGTACTGGTGGCGGTATTGCCTACAATCAAGAAGAATTTGAGGAAATGTCCCAAGTGGGGATTGATGCCAGTCCCGTTTCCCAAATTCTCATTGACCAATCTCTACTCGGCTGGAAAGAATACGAGTTAGAAGTAATGCGGGATTTGGCGGATAACGTGGTTATTATCTGCTCAATCGAAAACCTCGACCCGATGGGGATTCACACCGGCGACTCTATTACTGTAGCCCCTGCCCAAACTCTTACTGACAAAGAGTATCAACGTCTGCGGGACATGGCAATAAAAATTATTCGCGAGATTGGAGTAGAAACCGGCGGTTCTAATATCCAATTTGCCATTAATCCGGTAAATGGGGATTTGGTGGTAATTGAAATGAATCCCCGTGTGTCCCGCAGTTCGGCCTTAGCTTCTAAAGCCACTGGATTTCCAATAGCCAAAATAGCGGCTAAGTTAGCGGTGGGTTATACCTTGGATGAAATTCAAAACGACATCACCAAGCAAACTCCAGCATCTTTTGAACCGACGATTGATTATGTAGTGACAAAAGTTCCCCGCTTTGCATTTGAAAAGTTCCCAGGATCTGAGCCCGTCCTAACTACACAAATGAAATCCGTCGGGGAAGCCATGGCCATTGGTCGGACTTTTAACGAATCTTTCCAAAAAGCCCTGCGTTCCCTAGAAACAGGCCGGGCTGGTTGGGGATGTGATCAACCCGAAAAGTTACCCAGTGGGGAACAAACACGGGCTTCACTGCGGACTCCTAACCCGGAGCGAATTTTTGCTGTGCGTCATGCCATGCAGTTGGGAATCAGCAATGAGGAAATTTATGAACTGACTGGTATTGATCCTTGGTTTTTGGATAAGTTACAGCAAATCCTAGAGGTGGAAAGATTTTTAAAACGTACACCTCTCAAACAAATCACCAACGCCCAAATGTATGAGGTGAAGCGGGAAGGATTTAGCGATCGCCAGATTGCTTTTGCCACTAAAACCAGTGAAGATGAGGTGCGGGAATATCGGCAAAAATTAGGGGTAGTTCCTGTTTATAAAACTGTTGATACCTGTGCGGCGGAGTTTGCAGCTTATACCCCCTACTACTATTCTACCTACGAAGAGGAAACGGAAGTTTTACCCGCAACTAAGCCCAAAGTGATGATTTTAGGGGGTGGACCGAATCGCATTGGCCAAGGGATTGAGTTTGATTACTGCTGCTGTCATGCTTCCTACGCGTTGAAGGATGCAGGCTATGAAACCATAATGGTTAACTCTAACCCGGAAACGGTTTCCACAGATTACGACACGAGCGATCGCCTTTATTTTGAACCCCTGACCAAAGAAGATGTTTTAAACATCATTGAGGCAGAAAATCCCGCCGGGATCATTGTGCAGTTTGGTGGACAAACTCCCCTGAAGTTAGCTGTGCCACTTCAGCAATATTTAGAAAAACTGCCGGCTGATGCTCCCAAACCCCAAATTTGGGGAACTTCTCCCGATTCTATTGACATGGCGGAAAACCGAGAACGGTTTGAGAAGATTTTGAAACAGTTAAACATTGCCCAGCCACCCAACGGTATCGCTCGCAGTTATGAAGATGCATTAATTGTCGCTAGAAAGATCGGTTATCCGGTGGTAGTGCGTCCTAGCTACGTTTTAGGTGGACGAGCAATGGAAATCGTCTACTCTGACACCGAGTTAGAACGTTACATGACCTTTGCGGTACAGGTAGAACCAGAACACCCGATTTTAATTGATAAATTTCTGGAAAATGCCATTGAGGTAGATGTAGATGCGATCGCCGATCATACTGGTAGAGTGGTCATCGGTGGCATTATGGAACACATCGAACAAGCGGGGATTCACTCAGGTGATTCAGCTTGTACTTTACCCTCAATCTCTTTACCCCCAGCAGTCTTAAATCAGATTCGCACTTGGACAGTACAACTGGCACAGGCTTTATCTGTAGTGGGGTTAATGAATATTCAGTTTGCCGTAGTTGGTGCGGGTACTTATTCCCCCCAAGTTTACATCTTGGAAGCTAACCCCCGTGCTTCCCGGACTGTTCCCTTTGTATCCAAAGCTACGGGCGCACCCTTGGCAAAATTAGCATCTTTGATTATGTCCGGTAAAACTCTGCATGAGTTAAACTTTACCCAAGAAATAATTCCTGCACATATTGCCGTCAAAGAAGCCGTTTTACCCTTTAACAAGTTTCCTGGCACAGATACCATTTTGGGGCCTGAAATGCGTTCCACCGGGGAAGTCATGGGTATTGACACCGATTTCGGTCGGGCTTTTGCCAAAGCCGAACTAGGAGCAGGTGAAAAGCTCCCCCTCAAGGGTACTGTATTTGTGTCCATGAGCGATCGCGATAAAGCCATGGCCGTAAATGTGGTGAAAGAATTAATTTCTCTCGGTTTCAACATCATGGCCACCCAAGGCACCCGCCGCGTTCTCCAAGAAAACGGCTTAGATGTAGAATTGGTGTTAAAGCTACATGAAGGCCGTCCTCATGTTTTGGATGCCATCAAAAACGCCAAAATTCAACTCATTATTAACACACCTTCTGGGGAAGAAGCCCAAACCGATGCGCGTTTAATCCGGCGTACAGGTTTAGCCTACAAAATTCCCATCATCACCACCATCGCCGGCGCTAAAGCCACAGCCGCCGCTATCCGTTCTCTACAAACCACCAACTTGGATGTAAAAATCATTCAAGAATATTGCTCAGGAGGGGAAAATTAAAAATTACAGCAGGGAATAGGGAATAGGGAATAGGGAACAGGGAACAGGGAACAGGGAACAGGGAACAGGGAACAGGGAATAGGCAATAGGCAATAGGCAATTAATCCATTTTTCCCCCTGCCCCTCTGCCCCTCTGCCCCTCTGCTCCCCTGCCCCTCTGCCCCCTGCCCCTCTGCTCCCCTGCCCCCTGCCC
>DATGXB010000273.1:0-48215 GCA_035299225.1 Nostocaceae cyanobacterium
CTATTTACAATCATGTATGTGTCAACAAACTAGCTATGTTCATTGGATGGAGAATATCATGAAATGTTGACATTTAACCTCTTGATAGGACTATTATATCTTAGTATGTAAAGTTTTGTTACGACATTCAACATTTCTGTATTTTTACTATTTATTTCTTCCAGCATATTTCCAGGAAAGTAAGATATAAACGCGCAATCAAAACTGAGAAACACGCAGATTTTACTCTTGAAATGGCAGATGGTTGATGTCAGCAAACCCTTACACCGCACTGTCTCCTGCTGACTCCTAAATTTTGGCGTATTTAACCGTCAATTAGCTCAGTTATGTAAATTTCCGTACACTAAAAAATAAAATATAGAAAGCCAGTCTTAACATTTTATTATTTATGTGGTATATCCATATACGATATCATAGCTTAGTTGTGTTTAAATTGTGAGGTTAAAATCTCACTTATATCAGCTAATAGCCAACTGTGATTTTCATAACAACACCTGCTCAATTTAGGAGATTTTTATGTCATATAAAATTACTGGCAAAGTTTATGAAGCTGAAACTCATATAGGAATACCGAATCTAATTGTGCAAGCTTTTGACAAAGACTTAATGAAGAGTGATAATTTAGGAGAGACAAAAACAGATAGTGAAGGCAAATTTGAGATAAATTACACAGAAAAAGACTTTAAAGGGATGTTTGAAGGTGAACCTGATTTATATTTGATTATTAAATCAAGCGATCGCATCAATACCTTATATAGCAGTGAAAAAAACATCCGTCATCAAGCCAAACGTCATGAAAATTTTGATATAGCAATTCCAAAATCAGCTTTATTTGGACACATAAAAAACGATCAACAATTATTAAAAGTTCTCTTTGGTGCTGCTTGGTTAGATGGAATCCTCGAACCAGGAGAAAAATTATATTTACAGCAATTAGCCAATGAAAAAGGATTAACAGAAGATCCAGAAATCAAAACTTTATTAGCAGGTAAACAAGTTCCAGCTTTAGAGGCTTACGACTATCTCCAAGCATATTTAGGAACTAATCCCAGCGATGAAGATTATGATGAACTATGTAAATCATTAGAAACATTAGTTGCCCTTGATTCAGTTGTCGAAAATGTCGAAGCAGAATTTTTAGCAAGTATACCAAAAAAAGAGAATCGCCAAAATGCTCTTAAAAAACGTCTTGCAAGTGCTTTTCTTGATGCACAATTCATGTCCAAAATAGGTACACCCAAACCTAACACCAGCCAAACAATACAGAAAAAAGGTTTTTTCTCAGATGTACCTTACAACATTATTAATAAACTGATTGATACAGTTGAACCTCCAGAAATGAAAGGACTACAAAAAACTTTATCGAGGATGTTTTTACAAGATAATTTTGCCCCAGTTCAAGAGGAAATCACGGCTGATAATTTACAAGTAATTGGTCAATTACCATCAGAATTATCAGGGATGTTTTTACGTATTGCACCGAATCCTCTACATCCCCCAGTGGGTTTATATCACTGGTTTGATGGTGATGGAATGTTACACGGGGTAAATATTAACAATGGTCAAGCCAGCTATCGTAATCGCTTCGTTCAAACCGAGACACTAAAGATTGAAAAAAAAGAAGGGAAAGCAATCTGGCCAGGTTTGTTGAATATACCCCGCTTTGATTCTCCCTACGGAATTATGATGAAAAATTCCGCTAATACAGCTGTAGTTTGGCACGCTGGTAAATTACTTGTTTTGTTTGAAGCTGGATTACCCCATCAGATTCAAGTACCAGACTTAGAAACTATTGGTTATTACACCTTTAAAGATAAACTTACCTGTTCCTTTACAGCCCATCCCAAAATAGATCCTGTAACGGGAGAAATGGTATTTTTTGGCTGTTCCTATATCACACCACCTTACCTCTACTATGGTGTAGTGACAGCAGAAGGTGAAATCAATCGGATTGAGCCCATTGATTTACCAGCGCCAATTATGATGCATGATTTTGCTATTACTGAAAATTACTCAGTTTTCCTAGATTTACCCTTTACTTTCCAGATTGGAAAAGTAATGAAAGGTGATATTCCTCTATATTTTGATCAAAGCAAAAAAAGTCGGATTGGCATTATTCCTCGTCACGGTAATAATAACTCTATCCGTTGGTTTGAAACTCCAACTTGTATGGTTTATCATACTGCCAGTGCTTATGAAGAAGGTGATGAAGTAGTTCTACTAGGTTTGCGAATGCCTTCCACTAATCTTTTAATCCCTAGTGATAATGTGGAAATGGGACAGACTTCTGATTGTGAAGTAGCAAAAATGTGTTGCTGGCGGATTAACCTCAAAACAGGAGTTGTGAGCGAAAAATTGCTGGATGACGAAATAACCGAATTTCCGCGCATTAATGATAATTATATGGGGCGGAAAATACGTTATATCTATGCTGGAGTGGCTGCAATTTATGCAGGTAGACCCCTGTTTGATGGTGTGAAAAAATATGATTTAGAAACAGGCAAAGCTGAAAACTATTTCTATGGACGGGGATGCTTTGGCGGTGAAGCGGTATTTGCTCCGCGTCCGGGGGGGACTGTTGAAGATGATGGTTGGCTGATCACTTATGTTCACAACACAATTACCAATAAATCAGAATTGGTGGTTTTAAATGCCCAAAATATTACCGCAGGTCCCATCGCGCGGGTGATGCTGCCTCAGCGTGTACCTTTTGGTTTCCATTGTGCTTGGGTTTCCTCTGAACAAATGGCAACTCAGAAAATTTAGATTTGACTTTTTCTGACTCAGTAGGTATGTGTAGGGTGGGCATTTTTCGGTAAAACATTGAATAAAATCTGAAAATTTTCGCAAATGCCCACCTCTGTATTTTTCCAAAATCAAACAGGAATGCTATATAGGTTATTCAATCTAACCTACAATTAATCAACATCAGCATCACCTATTAATATCTGGGAATCATGAAATCATTACTAATCAAATCTACGGCAACATTACTATTTTTATTAGGTGGTTATACAGTCCAGGAATTAGTATTTCCCCATCAGTCAATTAGCATAGCTCAATCTATTTGGCAACAGTTTTCATCAAAAGAAGGAAAATTTAGTATTTTAATGCCTGGTAAACCAAAACAAGGAAGACAAACCATAACAACCCTGGTTGGTAATGTTCAATTAAGTGTGTTTGCTGTGGAACGTAAACAAGATAATGTACAATATGCAGTCACTTATTCTGATTTTTCTCCCCAATATATTGAACATATTAAGAAAAATAATTTGGTAGAAGAGGTTTTAGAAACAGGGAAAATTAGTGTTTTACAAAACGCCAAAGGTAAGTTAATCAGTGAAAGAAGAATTAGTTTAAATGGCCATGTTGGTAGAGAACTGAAGTATACTAGACCGGGGAATAAAATTGTTAGACATAGAATGTACTTAGTTGATAAAAGACTATATCAAGTGATAGTGCAAACTGATACTAAAAAAGAGAATTTTTTAACTATGCGTATAGAGGGATTTTTCAATTCTTTTACTTTATTACCAAGATAGAAAACTTGTGTCAGCAAATATGGGATCTTCTAACTTCAATGGCGCAAAAAAGCGATTATTCCGGGAAAGTATGCTCACCTACTGAAGATAGATGCTGCTGATTAAAATCATTGTTACAATCTTGTTACTGGCAATTTAATCAGCTATCTAAGCAGGTTACAAGGATAAAAATGGCATTTTTACCCAAAAAAGCCCAGATTTACCCATTAAAAGTTACAACACTGCTCGCCAGTAATGTTACAGTTGCAAAGATATTGATAGGAAGTTTCAGCCGGTCTAAATGCTGAAGAAACTACAGAAAAAGCAAATTTATCTGATTGCTGGCGCGGGTCTGTGCGCGTTTTTGGCTGGGGCTATGGTGTCAGCCCCCCAGCTAGGCAAGAATTTGGAACAATGGCTTAAATTGGGTCAAACTCAACCGGGGCTGTTATCTGAGGCTAACCAAGTTAATTCGGCGGTTTTTCCTTTGATATCGCTATCCATCCCAGAGAGAGAGTCCAAGTTAGCGGAAATTGCCCAAAATGGAAGTTCTCCAGATCGGGAAAGGGCGCGTTATCTCTTAGCTAGTGATTACATTGAGGGGTCACAAGCAAAGAAGGCGCTGGCTTTATTGGAGAATTTAGAAAAAGATTACCCAGGTTTAGCCCCTTATATTTTGCTTAAACAGGCTCAAGCTCAAGATATGTTAGGGGAAAAGGGCAAAGCGTCGGATTTGCGGCAAAAGGTCGTCAGAGAATACAGCAAGGATGCGGCGGTAGTCAAAGCTATGTATTTGATTGCTCAACCGAAGTTACAGGATCAAGCGATCGCACAATTTCCCTCCCATCCTCTGACCTGGGAAATCATTTATCAGCGTTTAAATGCAAATCCTAAGCAGCCCAAGCTAAGATTAATTTTAGCCAAATATGCCCAAGATGAAGCGGGAATAGTCGGCGTTTTAGACCAATTAGTCAAACAGCCGAATTTGAAACTCACATCCCAAGAATGGGAACTGGTAGGTACAGCTTATTGGGAAAATAATCAATTTACCAAAGCCGCAACAGCTTATGGTAAAGCACCACAAACACCGAGAAACCTTTACCGTACAGCTAGGGGGTTACAGATAGACAAAAAACGGGAACAGGCGATCGCTAAATATCAACAATTAGTGCGACAATTCCCCATTGCAGAAGAAACCGGCACAGCTTTGATCCGTTTAGCAGAAATGTCTAACGGTAGAGAAGCCATACCCTATCTTGACCAAGTTATTAGTAAATTTCCTCAACAAGCCCCCACAGCTATAGTTCAAAAAGCGAAATTACTGACAACTCTCAAAGATACAAAATCAGCTAATACAACTTGGCAATTACTATTAAGTAAATATGCCAATTCTGACCAAGCCGCCGAATATCGCTGGAAAGTTGCCCAAGATAAGGCGAAAGTCAAAGATTATGTAGGTGCTTGGCAATGGGCACAACCAATTACTATTAATAACCCCAACCATATTTTAGCACCCAGAGCAGGTTTTTGGGTTGGTAAATGGGCAACCAAACTAGGAAAAGAACAAGAAGCCCGGACAGCTTACGAAACTGTTTTAAGTCAATTTCCCCAATCTTATTATGCTTGGAGATCCGCCAATATTTTAGGTTTAGATGTGGGCGATTTTAATAATGTTCGCCTCATGAATCCAGAAATAGTCCCCCCACAAAGACCCATACCCCCAGCAGGTTCGCAAACTTTCAAAGAATTGTATTTATTGGGTCAAGACCGTGATGCTTGGATGCAGTGGGAAACAGAATTTAAAAACAATCCTCTACCAACAATAGGAGAACAGTTTACAGAAGGATTAATGAGGCTGGTAAAAGGTGATAATTTAGTTGGCATTAGGAAAATAGACACATTAGAAGATCGGAAAACTCCAGCCGAAAAAGAAGAGTATGCAGCCTTAAGTAAACAAATTATTTACTGGCAAGCTAGATATCCATTTCCCTATTTACAAGAAATTCAACAATGGTCAGCTAAACGTCAATTAAATCCCTTATTAGTGACAGCTTTAATTCGTCAAGAATCCAGGTTTGAAAAAAATATTAAATCTATTGTTGGTGCAACTGGTTTAATGCAAGTTATGCCAGATACCGGCAAATGGATTGCCCCCCAAATTAATGTAGATTTCAAAAATATTAGTTTGGAAAATCCCAATGATAACATTATGTTGGGGACATGGTATTTAGACCATACACATCAGCAATACGGGAATAACTCATTATTAGCTGTTGCTAGTTATAATGCGGGACCCGGTAATGTGGCTAGATGGCTGCAAAGCATCCCCAGAGAAGATCCTGATGAATTTGTGGAAGAAATTCCTTTTCCAGAAACTCAAGGTTATGTCAGACAAGTTTTCGGTAATTATTGGAATTATTTACGCCTCTATAACCCGGAAATTTCGGCTTTAGTCGCTAAATATTCCAAAGAACATCCTCAATTATCAGCACGATAATTTTGTAAAGACGTTGGTTTCAACGTCTCTACATATCATTAATTAAATTTTAGATAAAACATTCAAAAAATTTAAGTATAATAAATTCTAGATTTGATTTGTCTAAAAATTAATTCTATTCAGAGAGTTTTATAGCCAAATGTCTGCTAAAGATAAATTTCATGAGATTGTCAAAATTGCCCTTCAAAAGCAAGGTTGGACAATTACGCACGATCCATATCATATAGATTTAGGATTTGTTGATTTTTACATTGATTTGGGTGCAGAACAATTGTTAGCAGCAACTAAGGATAATGAAAAAATAGCAGTAGAAATCAAAACATTTTTAGCAACCTCGACAATTTCAGAGTTTCATACAGCAGTTGGACAATTCATTAATTATCGTATTGCACTAGAAAATGATGATGCAGAAAGATTACTCTATCTAGGTGTCCCGTTGGATATTTACAAACGTTTTTTTCAATACTCATTTATTCAAACAGTAATTCAACGTAATCAAATCCCGCTTTTGGTTTACGATTTGAAAAAAGAGGAGATTGCACAATGGATAAAATAAGTCTATATCGTCAATATATTCAGCAATTACTAATAGAACGAGCAAAATTAAGATCACCTAATGATCCGGTTGTCAGCGAGACGATTTTTGATACAGTAAACGATCGCTATCAGCTGGTAAATGTCGGCTGGAAAGATAACAACACTCGGATTTATGGCTGTATATTACATCTAGATATTAAAGACGGAAAAATTTGGATACAACATGATGGTACAGAAAATGCGATCGCTGATCAATTAGTAGCGTTAGGAGTCCCAAAACAAGAGATCGTCTTGGCCTATCATGCGCCTCATGTTAGACAGTATACTGAGTTTGCCATAGGGTAAGCAAATTTTTGTATTATTTCAATTCAGGATTGCACAAAGAGCGATCGCTACTCGTGACCTTAGCATTATGTAATAAATAATCTTGAATTAAACTACAACCATTCTTGAGTAAACTATCCAACTCAATATCTGCCATTTTTCTTAAAATTACAGTACCTCTACCACCACCCGTCGCTAAAATTTTTCCATCGGGGCTAAAAGTCACACTTGTTAACTCCCGGTCTTTATCACCTCTCAAAACTATCAATAAAGTTCCATCTGAACGCCACAACTTCACTTTATCATCACTACTAACCGCCAAAATTTTCCCATTGGGGCTAAAACTTACACTAATAAAACCATCACCATCTCCCCATAATGTATTTTGTAAATTACCTTCTCGACTCCAAATTCTAACCGTACCATCTAAACTTACTGAAGCTAAAGTCTGGCTATCTGGCGACCAATCTACACCATTAATTTGGCGATTATGACCAGTTAAATTATACAATTTATTACCATCAATTCCCCAAATCTTTACCGTCTTATCATCACTCACAGAGGCTAACAATTGACTATCTGGACTAAAATCTAGCCAATTTACTGCATCACTATGACCCTGTAAAACATTAACTAATTTTCCCTTACCCGTCCAAAGTCTAATTTCCTTATCTTTACCCGCAGAAGCAATATATTTACCATCACGCGACCAAGCAACAGTTAAAACTATATCTTGATGACCAGTTAAAGTTTTAATTAATTGACCTTCCCGACTCCAGATTTTAACTGTTTTATCCTTACTAGCAGAAGCAATATATTTACCATCAGGCGACCAAGCCACACCCCAAACTGAACCTTGATGTCCTGTTAATTCTTTCAATATTTGACCTTCTCGATTTAAAATTTTTACCGTATTATCTCGACTTCCCGCCGCTAAAATCTGATTATTAGAACTAAAACTAATACTTGTAATCCAATCACTATTATTTTGGGAATTTCTTAATAAACTACTATCCCAACGCCAAATTCTCACAGTTTTATCTCTACTGGCAGAAGCAAAGGTGCGATTGTTTGGACTAAAATTCACACTGTTAACCCAATTATTATGTCCTTTTAGTGTTGTTAATAATTGACCTTCAGCAGTCCAAATTTTTATTGTCTCATCTAGACTAGCTGAGGCTATAATCTGCCCATCATAGCTAAAACTAACACTGGTAATAATGCCATTATGTCCTGAGAAAGTTCTGATTAATTTACCTTCTCTATTCCATAATTTTATCATTTGGTCAAAACCTACAGAAACAATTTTTTGTCCATCCGGCGACCAAGCAATACTTGTTACCGCATCTTCATGTGCTGAAAGAGTTTTTAATAACTTGCCGTCTCGACTCCACAATTTAATTGTATCATCTGCACTAGCAGAAGCAATGATTTGTCCATCTGGCGACCATTTCACATCTAAAACAGCATCTTGATGACCTTTTAAATCTTGTAAAAATTCTCCTTCAATACTCCATAATTTAATATTTTTGTCGGTACTAGCAGAAGCAATAATTTTTCCATCGGGGCTGACATTGACGCTATTTACTACATCTTGATGACCAATTAAATTTTTTAAATTCTCACCTTTTTGATTCCACAATTTGATTGTCTTATCTTGACTTGCAGATAGAATAATCTGACTATCTGGACTAAAACTCACATTATTTACTACATCTTGATGACCAGTTAAAGTTGCCCTAGCAGTGCCATCATTTCGCCATAATTTGATTGTATTATCTGCACTAGCAGAAGCAATTAAAGTATTATCTGGACTAAAGTAAACACTATTAACCCCTGAAGTGTGACCTTCTAAGCGATTAATTTCTTTTACTCCATAAACTGCCTGATAAAGTGAACTTAAAACCCTTTGTTTTGTATCTGCGTCTACGAAAAATGTACTCTGTAATTTTTTCCCAGCTTTTAAACTTTCTTTAAGTGCATCTACACCATTTTGAGAAGCAAATAAGGCTTCGCTGGATGTACTCAAGGATTTAATTTCGCTATCAATAGCCCTATTTACGGAAAATGTTAAACCACAAATGGCAGCCAAGGAAACAGCCAAGGCAATTTTTAAAGTACGATTTAGTTTTACTTCACTCTGTCTTTGTTTTTCCTGACTTTCTGCTAGTTGGGCAGTTAATTCTTTCTCTTTTAATTCTGCTCTTAGTTGCTCAATTTCTAATTGGCTAATTTCTTCTCGTTTGCGAAGTTCAGTTAATTCTGTTAATAAATCTAACCTTGGTTGCTGATTGATATCAACTAAAATAGATTGTTGTTTACTTTGTCTCAATTCACTTTTGAGGCGTTCAATTTCTTTTTGACTTTTTTCGACTTTAGAACGTAATTGTTCAAGTTGAGCTTGTAAATTAGTTTCTTGTTGTTGCAAATAACGAACCAAGTCTACTAAATAATCATGAATTAGTTGATAACGTTCAGGAACATCAGGAAAAAGGACAACTAAACCAGACCTGACTAAAATTTCTAAGATTAATTCTAATTTTGCGGATTGTTCTAGTTCTGTTAATTTTAATGCTAATTCTGTACGAGTTTTAAAGGGACGATGATTAGTTTCATCTGTTAATAAGTATAAGACTAATAAGGCTGCGCGTTCGTTTTCTGGTCCACACTCTTTAATTAATTCTTTAATATAACGTTCAATGAGTTTGTTTGTCCGATATGGTTGATATTGACTAAGGGTAACTATTCTTTCATCTTGTAATTGTGCGCCAACTACTTGTAGTTCTATTGGTCTAACCTCTCCTAGTTCTGCGGATAAATCTTCAACTAAAGCATCAATTAAAGCTGGTTCTAAGTTCAGTTGCGAACGCTCGGTTAATTTCTGGATTAATGCTTTAGCATAATCAACGGAAAAATTATTTAATTGATAGCGGGTATTTTTGTCTAAAATATTATTATTTACTGTTTCCAAAGCCGCCAAGTGTTTAAATTCTAGTAAGCGATGTAAATAATCTTCCCGCAAGGATAAAATTACTTTCACAAAGGAGATATTTAAACAATCACTCAGAAATTGATCAAAGATTTGTTTCTGTTTATGATCAGCATTACCAAAGAAAAATTCCTCAAATTGGTCAAATATTAAAACGGTAATTAAATCATTATTAGCATTACAGCGTAATTGTTGTAAAATTCCTTCAATAGTATTAGGTTCAGATACATAATTAGGGGTTTCTGTCAGATTTGCAGGTATTTGAATTTGCTCAACAGCTGCTATTAAAGATTTACTTAATTCTTTTACCCAGTCTGTATAAACTTGTAAAACTACAGGAACGGCAATTTGATCACCAATGGTACGATTTTGTAAAGCGGGTACTAAACCAGCGCTAACTGTGGAACTTTTTCCCACACCAGATTGACCATGAATTACTATTAATTTTTGATCAGCCCGGCTAATTCTGCCAATTAAATTATTAATATCACCTTCTCGACCAGAAACCACAATTTCTAGGGCTATGGTACTGTTACCGACGGTTGACATTAAAGCGGGGTTGGTGGCTTGTCTTTGGGGTTGTAAACGTCCAGCACCGATGAAAGCCCGGAAACCATACTGTTGTTCAACGGAACGGCGTTTCTGACGAATGGTATATGCTTCTAAATAACAACCGGCTTCAAAATAAAGCGATCGCAATGTCCGCAAGAGGCGGATATAATGATGTGCATCAGATTGGTGTGCGCTTTTTTCCAGGGCTGTGTTTAGTTCTTGTTTAGCTGCTTTTAAATATTTTTTAGCTACTGCTGCTTGATTGAGTTTTTCTTGGGCTTTGGCTAAAGTTAAAGTATATATTTGCTGTAAAATTAAGGGAAATAAATAACTATATTCTTCCTTTTCTGTTTGGGATTCTCTTAATTTTAATAATGCGACATGAGCTAAAATGCTCGCTTGTCTCCAACGTGATTTTTGTGTGGCTATGTGAGCTAAAAAGCCGTAATCACGAGCTAATTGTAAATGATTTCCGTAATTTTGGTGCAATTCCAAAGATTCTTTAGCTATATTTTCTAATTCGTCCCAGTCATTTAAAGATTGTAAAACTTCGGCTAATTGTCCAATATATTCAGCTACTAAATCCATTCTGTTAGCAGTTTGAAAACTTTGCAGACATTGTTGAAAATACTTTTTTGCGGCTTGCAAATCTGCACTTTTAGCAGTTTGATTTTGTTCAGCTAACCGACAGTAACAAAGTCCTACATATAGTAATAAAATTCCCTGTCTCAGTAAGTGAGATGATAGGGCAGGAAAGGAAGGTGAATAAAATACTATATCCCAATTTTCCCAGGCTGATGCTGTTGTGCCTCCTCTTTCTGCTACTCTGCCAAATTGTTGCCAAAAGTGCCAACTTTGTTGAAAATGTTGTAAGGCGTTATTAATGCGATCGCTTACATAATCATCTAACCCAAATACAAATTCTAAGCTGGCATTTAATTCTAGTTCTAATTCAATTCCTTTATCCTGTAATTCTTGAATTGCCGAGTGCAATTCATAACTTTTCACCCTGATTTGTTCTAAAGTCGAATAACGATTAATAATTTGCTGATTCTGTGCTGTTTCCTGATTTAAAACCCTGGCAAATAATCCATTAGTTTCTTGTTGCAAAAAGTCCAACAAGGCATTAGCCGTCATATCAAATCGAATCGGAGTAGCTGCCCAACTAGCAAAATCTGGTGCTAATTTTAATATTTTGTGTAAAATTTCATCATTTACCCAGATAATCATGGGAAATGGATGACGTTTACGAAATTCATCCCGGATATGATTGACAGAACTCAATAAATCATCTATTCCTTCTACTGATTCTAAACCCAGAATCATTAAAGCTTTGGGTTGTTTTAATAACTGAATATGACTGGGTGTATATAGATTTAGCGCATGATGGGGAACAATGATTTTATGTATTTTTTCATTTCCCCAACCTTTTTGCGCTAGTTCTTGTAAGATTAATTCCCGCAAATTTGCATAATTACAACACACCAAAACCACAGAAAATTGACCGCTAGAAAGGGACATTGCTCTTTCTAGACTCTTAAAAGCACGTTGGTTAGCGGCTATGATTTCTATTTCTGTGTTTCGTTCAACCATGTTTTAAATTTTTGGGTTTCGGCTAATACTGGGTTGACTGCAAACCAGGCTCCTTGTTGATCACGATATTCAAATAAAAATAAACTGCGTAATAAAGTATGGTATTGAATATCTCCTCTAACTCTTTGTTCTTTGACTACTTGAAAGATTAAATCCCATTCGTGAGAATCAATGGCGTTAACTCGGTAGTCACGCTGTCTTTGGATCACTAATTCCACACATTCCCGATCAAATGGTGGATCTTGTTCCCGCAAACAGTCATACAATAATCCTAGTAAATCCCGAACGTGGCCGCCACTGATTAAACATAACCGATCTAAAGTGTCTGGGTGATCAAACAATTCTGTAATTAAGTTTAAGCGATTACCTACGGCGGGCGTTTCGCCATTGCCGTTCGCGTAGCGTCCCGCAGGAAAAGCCCTAGCTAACACCATTTGCCGCATTAATTCTAGCCCTGGTTCGTTAACTTCGCCACTCCGTAACCGCACAGGAATCATCGGTAAAACTTTCGGTGCAACCCCTCCCCCCAAGCGGTGCTGTAGTTCTGCACTATCATTAGAAAAAGTTAGTGCTAAAGGAATTGTGTAAACAATATGACATTGCAATTTTCGTAGTTGTTCGCCACGCTCGATAAATAAATATTCTGGCAGCGATCGCCCGGAAGGTAAAGGCCGAATTGCTACCCGATCCAAGTTATCCACAATTACTACAAGCCCTTTTTTACCTCTAGCTTTTAATTCTGTATTGGCTTTTTCTAGTAATTCCTGGTTAATGGATTGTAAAATATTTTCTGTCCGGGGTTCTAGATAATCCCTCAATCTCCTTCTTAATTGGGGGCTTTCCTTAGTTTTTGCCGTAATTTTACCGATACCTACAGATAACTCCGCTTCTACTCCCAATTCTATCGGCGTTTGTAAAAAATCTACCACTTCACTAAATAATTTAGCAAAATAGCTAGGTTTAAGGCTGATTTTCATCGCCTCCAAACTTTCACTAACTTGCCCAGCGATCGCTAGTAAAATATCAGTAACATCCACATCCGCCATTTCTAGCACTTGGGTAGACTCAAAATAGACAACGTGAAAATTCAATCTCTCTAGTTCTGCTTTTAGTCGCAACAGTTCCGTAGACTTACCACAGCCCAAATGTCCAGTGAATAGCTGACAAGTAGGTGACTGCGGTGAAATAATAGCGATCGTCCGCAAAAAAGCCTCAACAATTTTTCCCCCCCGCACCGAGGTAAAATCAATGTAGTATAAACGATCAGCAGCATTTTCCATTACCAGTGGTCTGCTGGGATTACAAGCTTGATAAAATCTTTCTAAATCTAGCAACATACTTTAGTGCCTATTCACAAGAACGGGGAGGACAAAATTAAAATAAATATTCACTTAACTGTTAAGTAACTTTTGCTTTGCTGTAATACATCTTACTTATAGTACAGACCTAAATTTACGCCATCAGGACAATTTAATAGAACATCTGTTCTACAATGAACTCATACTGGCCACTAAGCAAAAATACTATAACAACCTCATCATGAGCAAATTAATGCTATGAATTTTAAAGATATTTCCCAATCCAAAAAGTACATACAAGTACAATACAGTTTTTTACTACTGAATTTTTCGGTGTTGCATAATTGCGGGATGATGTTTGAGTGTAGAGACGTTCCATGGAACGTCTCTACAAGGGTTGTGAATTTATGCAAAATCATTTTCATCCCTAAGATCAGCAACGCCAATTTTTCCTAACCAAACAGATTTATGTAAACATACTCAGAAATCAGTCTGAAAACTTAAATAATTTATTAAATTTTTTGATACTCCCATCAGTCACTAATCTTTGATGGTATCATTTCCGATTATTAACCAAAATATTAAGCAAGAAATAAGAGGGGAATAGTACAAAAGATACTCCCAAAACCAAAATTATTTAATTCTCGCTGCTAGTACAAATTAATTAGCTCTTACAAGTTCTAGAGCGCATACACTCACCTGGTTGCTCATCTCTAGAAGCGATCTTTTCCCAGATTAGCTGTAAAGAGGAATTAGTCTCAGGGGTAAGCTGGACTGTGGGCACAATAGCCAACGATAGCCACGACACAGACAGACCACTAATCAACAAATGTAATGGCAAAGCCATCAAAGCTAAAAAAATCAACTTGTGCATATCTCACCTCAGTCCACATTCCAGAGCGCGTTTTTAGTAGTATCATCTTGCTGAAAATAATCACAAATCAACTGCATAGAGATAAAGTTAGTCAAACTAACTCCATGCTGGAGATGTTAATAGACGTGATTGAGAGGTAAACCGTTCCAGCATCCCCACAAGATGACATCCCACTTACTATTGCCACCGCTAGTCCAAAAAACCGGAAGAAATTGCCAATTTGCTCAAAATCTCTCACAAATTAAAATCAAAAAGTTGACCAATTTTACAATCAGGCTTGATTATGAACCGTTGTACTATAATTTACCCGAAACTTGCTGTACTCTTTTTCCCCATTCGCCTGAACTGCCCAAGCCTGTTAAAATAGCTAACAAATGTCGCCCAATAGCTGATTCATGACACCTTCACAAGAAGTAGACACTCTCAATTCCTCTGATGTAGACCTAGATGAATACAGCAACTCAACGGCTGACTCATTTGAATCCTTAAATGAGTTACCGGACGAGGTGGAAATGTCACTCTTTGACCATTTAGAAGAGTTACGTCAACGCATTTTTTATGCCCTCATCGCTGTAGCAGTGTGTATGTTTGGTTGCTTTTTAGCTGTTAAACCCATCGTACAGCTATTAGAAGTACCAGCACAGGGAGTAAAATTTTTACAATTAGCGCCAGGGGAATACTTTTTTGTTTCCTTAAAAGTTGCCGGTTATAGCGGTTTATTACTTGCTACTCCATTTATTCTGTATCAAATTATTCAATTTGTCCTGCCCGGACTCACACGCCGCGAACGACGTTTTTTAGGGCCTGTGGTCTTGGGTTCTAGCGTGCTATTTGTTGGCGGTTTAGCATTCGCCTATGCTGTGCTGATTCCTGCTGCTTTAAAGTTTTTTATTAGCTATGGTGCAGATGTTGTTGAACAACTTTGGTCAATTGATAAATATTTTGAATTAGTATTAGTTTTGTTATTTAGCACCGGTTTAGCTTTTCAAATTCCTGTTATTCAATTATTACTAGGTCAATTGGGAATTGTTTCTTCAACGACAATGCTCTCTGGTTGGCGGGCTGTAATTGTTGGTTCTGTAGTTTTGGGTGCTATTATTACACCTTCAACTGACCCACTTACTCAAAGTTTGTTAGCAGGTGCAGTGTTAGCCCTTTATTTTGGTGGTATTGGTTTAGTCAAACTCACCGGAAAGTAATTAAAAATTAAAAATTAAGAATTAAAAATTAAAAAGCTGATCACACAAACAATATCCCTTTTTACTTCTTTCACTTAAAACCAGCTTTCTTACCTCCTGCCTCCTCATAATATCCATTCTGAAGCGCGTTCACCCAAATCCAAGGGAATGCTAACAGCTTTACCCAATCGGGGACGTTCTCTAGTTTTTGTGATAAAAGTTAACACTTGTTCCGTTCCTCCCAAAGCATTGAGATAATTAGCCACACTATCTAGATGTTCTTGATATTCGGCTTCACTCAAGGGAAAGGAAGCCTGTTCCAGATATTTCCACATCACCTGTAGGAATATCTTTCCTTGTGTCCTACGAAACTGGACATCATAAGAGTATCCCCACTTATCAATCAAGAGTTGACGTAGTTCTTGTCCTGTCATAGCTGCTGGTAATTAGATTTTACTTCTGGTTATGATGTTAAGTCTCGTAACTCCAGTATGATAAAGATATAAAGAAATGTAATGCTAACCAAGAAGATGCTACATATATCTTGCACTAAACAGGTATGGCATCACAAAAGAGTTAGCATTTCTGCTCAGACAAGGGTTGATCTAGTTTGACAGCACTTGTCAAAATGCTTAACAAATTACACAAAGAGCGCGTAGATTATGGCTCAATTTTCTGAATCTATGGACGTGCCCGATATGGGTCGTCGGCAGTTCATGAACCTGCTGACATTTGGTACAGTAACAGGGGTAGCCTTGGGTGCATTGTATCCCGTAGTCAAGTATTTTATTCCTCCTGCTAGTGGTGGTGCTGGTGGTGGAACCACAGCCACAGATGCTAAAGGTGAACCAATACTTGTAAGCAAGTTTTTAGATAGCCATAATGTAGGCGATCGCGTTCTAGTACAAGGACTAAAAGGCGACCCCACCTATATTGTGGTGGAAAGCAAAGAAGCGATCACCGACTACGGGATTAATGCCGTCTGCACCCACTTGGGTTGTGTCGTTCCCTGGAACGCAGCTGAGAACAAATTTAAATGTCCCTGTCACGGTTCTCAATACGATGCAACTGGTAAAGTTGTCCGTGGTCCTGCACCTAAATCATTGGCTATCAGTCATGCCAATGTAGTGGACGACAAAATCGTGCTGACAACTTGGACAGAAACTGACTTCCGCACCGGTGAACCTCCTTACTGGGCTTAAACAGTTGATTGTTAACCCCTGACAACAGACCAACGACTAACCCAACCTCCTGATAGAGATGAGAAACGCTTGTATGACTGCGAGTTTAACTCGCACCGCTAGAGCGATGTTAAAGACATTGCTAATAGCGATCGCTACAGTGACCATTTTCTTCACCAGCGATTTAGCTTTACCCCAAACTGCTGCTGCCTACCCCTTCTGGGCACAAGAAACCTATCCTGAAAGCCCCCGTGAAGCAACAGGCCGAATCGTTTGCGCTAACTGTCACCTAGCAGCTAAAAACACCGAAGTAGAAGTTCCCCAATCGGTAACACCTGACACCGTATTCAAAGCCGTCGTCAAGATTCCCTACGACACCAGCGTGCAACAAGTAGGCGCTGACGGTTCTAAAGTCGGCTTGAATGTTGGTGCAGTATTAATGTTGCCTGAAGGCTTCAAAATTGCTCCAAGCGATCGCATTCCCGAAGAACTCAAAGAGGAAATTGGCGATCTAGAATATCAGTCTTACAGTGACGAAAAAGAAAACGTCGTCATTATCGGACCCTTACCCGGTGAAGAATATCAAGAAATCGTCTTCCCTGTTCTTTCTCCCAACCCCGCCACCGACAAAAATATTCACTTCGGTAAATATGCAGTACACGTAGGCGGAAACCGTGGACGCGGACAGGTTTACCCCACTGGCGAAAAGAGCAACAACAACGTATTTAATGCTTCTGCAAGCGGTACAATCAGCAAAATTGCTCAAACAGAAGACGAAGACGGTAACGTTAAAAATTTAATTAGCATTACAACCGAATCTGGTGAAGTGGTTACTGATGAAGTACCTGCTGGCCCAGAATTGATTGTCGCCCAAGGACAAACCGTTAAATCTGGTGATGCCCTCACCAATAACCCCAACGTTGGTGGTTTTGGCCAAAAAGATGCAGAAATCGTTCTCCAAAATCCAACCCGTGTTAAGTGGTTGATTGCATTTATCTGTCTTGTCATGTTGGCTCAAATTATGCTGGTTCTGAAGAAGAAACAGGTAGAAAAAGTACAAGCTGCGGAGATGAATTTCTAAATTATCTACTCAGTTCATACTTAAATATTAGACAGGCTTTGTCCTGTCTTTTTTTCTGCTCAATCATACAGGATAATTAAACTGTTGACCGCAACCAACCTAAAAATTCTCGTGTTTTTGTAAAGTATCTTTTTATGCCTGCTTCATCCAATATCTTCTTAATTTCTTTTGTCCCAAAATCTGTAAAATTTCCACTCAAAAATACTTTTTGCTCATCTGAAGTTGTTTTGGCATGATCAAGAATACAATGTAAAATTAAATTATCAGTTGGATCTGTGATAAATTCTTCTTCAATACTTCTCCTCAGTATATGTGGTTCTAACTTGATTAATTCTACATTTTCAGTTGCCCATTTAAGAACTTCAAATAAGCGAATATTTATTTCATTAATTCTTGCATTATTCTTAATTTTAGCTTGTTCTAGATATCCTTGAATTTCTCTAGAGTATTGAGAATTTATATCTCCCTGTAGTTTAGTTCTTTCTTTTTCTAAAGTATCTTGAAAATAATTGTTTCTATTACGTTCAATTTCTAATACAGAAAAAGATTCCATACAACAAACTGAAGGAGTCACAATTTTAATTTCTGGCATTTGCCCAGGTAAATTAGTATTGACTAAATCCTCAGCTTCTTGGTCTTGATTTTTAGCAAATCCCATGAAAAAGTTAGTTTCAATATAAAGCGTAACCATGCTTATATTTACCTTTTATTTTGCCGCATCTGCCAACTGATCTACAAAGCCTATCTGTTTTAATTCTTGTGATTTAGGTGGATGATCTGTTTTCCAGTTGGATGCTAAATCTCTTAACCAAGCTTCCACTAATGTTTCCAGATAATACTCAAAAATCTTCTTGTTCCGAAATTCTGCATCATATTCAGATAAAACTTCATCAGCAGAGAAAGTGAAGCAATTTTTTAGCTCTTTACCATCCCATTCAAAAATCTTAATCTCTTCACGGGTCGCTGTCATCCCATAAGGAACAATCACTCGATGATGTTGATATTCAAATTTAAGAATTTCTTCGACTTTTGCAGTAATATCCTCTACAATATCTCTAGCCCTAACTTTGGAAACTAAAAACTTTTTACCTTCTTTATCCCAACCGGTAATATCTGATAATTCTATTGTTTGTCCATTCAGTTGTTCTAGTTCCATTCTACACATCCTTTTAATTTAATTATTTTCAGTCATATATTAATTGTAGATTGTTCACCTGTGAGGTTGATTATCGGTAGCCAAGGAATATCTGTAACTCCTGGTTCATAACCTAGCTGTTTAATCAGGGTTGTTACTTGTCCGCGATGATGAGTTTGATGATTAAAAAGATGTGTTACTAAAACCCAAGTCGGTAATACACGACGTTTACCATCTACATTACTTGTGTATTCAAATGGTTGGCTTAACCATTCAGAATTTAACTGTTTAGACCATTCTAAAATCTGCTGATCTGTTTTCTCTCTTTCGACTCTTAAAACATCAAAATCAGCATACAAATCTTGATTAATAGTTGTGACCACAAAGGGGTTATTTGTAAAACGTCCCATCCATGCTTTATCACCATATAACAAATGATTTAAGGTGCTGTGAATAGATTTAAAGAAAGCACCAAGATCCTGTTTACGTTGTTGATCAGGTATTTCTGCACAAACCGAATATATTTTCTGATTCATCCAGCAGTTATACTCGGCCATTAGTTGGTAGTAAGTACCCTCGTACATAGTTACCGCAATTGAATGATTGTTTTCTAGTTTACATCACTTTCAGATAATCGCTTTATAGAAATGGCTTGTTCACGATTCACACTAGGAAAATGCTCTAAAAACACATTCAGCGAATCACCTGCTTCTAAATAATCCAGCAAAGTCTTAACAGTACACGAGTGCCAAAAAAACAGGCGTTCCCCCTAAATATATCTGGATCACTACTTACTATAGGCAATGTTGATACCATAACAACTATGATTAATTATGATTAATGTTGAAGTGTTATACTATTTTACTTTAATAATAATACAAATACTCTCAAGAGGACATGGCAGTGCCATGTCCCTACTCAATCTATAAGTATCATCGTTTTTGGGAAATGGTATTAAGAGTTCCCTGTTCCCTGCTGTAATTGGTATCAAAAGCCGATATGTCAGAGTCGTTAAACTTCTCCTTTCTTGCTGTGCATGATCAGCAACTAGTTAGATTAGGTACTTTAGCCGAGCGATATTTTACAGATGACCCTAACACCTGTTTAATTAAGTTACGGCAGTTTGGTGAGTTACTAGCTCAATTAGCGGCGGCTAAAATTGGGCTATATGAAGTACCAGAGGAACGACAAGTTATTTTATTGAATCGGTTGCGCGATCGCGGTTTAATCAAAGGAGAAGTTGAGCAACTGTTCCATGAACTGCGAAAAATCGGCAACACCGCTACACATGAACTTTCAGGAAATCACCGCACGGCTTTAAGTGGCTTAAAATATGCCCGTGCTTTGGGAATTTGGTTTCATCGTGTATTTACTAAAGATCCTACTTTTCACCCTGGTGCATTTATTCCCCCATCTGACCCAAAAACCGAGACAGAGACACTCAAAGCTGAATTAGGGCAGTTGCGAGAGGAACTAAAACAACAACTCTCAGCCGTCGAATTAGCCCAAACTTTAGCAGAAGTAGAAGCCCAGCGCCGAATAGTAGCGGAAGATTTAGCACAGGAAGCACTGGCCAAAGTCCAAGAGGTTGAGGAACATCTGAACGAGATTCAAACTCAAGCTGAGAAGGAATCACAGCAAACTATTCAACAAACGATTAATATTGCTCAGATTGCTGAGGGTAACGTTTTTCTAGATGAGAGAGAGACAAGAAAACTGATTGATGCACAACTGCAAGGGGCTGGCTGGGAAGCAGATTCAGAAATATTGACTTATCAAAATGGTATCCGTCCTCAAAAGGGGAAAAATTTAGCGATCGCTGAATATCCTACAACAAATGGCCGTGCTGACTATGCTTTATTCTGTGGTTTGCAGATTGTAGCCGTCGTAGAGGCCAAGCGTCAAAGTAAAGATGTGTCAGAAGGGGCACTCAACCAAGCAAAACGTTACAGCGAAGGTTTCCGAGTTTTGGGTGAAGAGGTTTTGGCTGGTACATGGGGAAATTATCATGTTCCCTTTGTCTTTGCTACCAACGGTCGGCCATATTTACCACAATTGGCAACCAAAAGCGGGATTTGGTTCTGTGATTTGCGTCGTCCTACTAATACACGGCGTTGTCTTTCTACATGGTACAGTCCCGAAGGCTTACTAGATGTTTTAACTCAAGATATAGACCAAGCACATACCCGTTTAGCCCAAGAAGGTTTTAACTATGGGTTAGAATTGCGTGATTATCAAATTCGTGCCATTCAAGCTGTAGAGTCTGCCCTAGCGAGGGAAAAACGGTTATTACTGTTAGCAATGGCCACCGGCACAGGGAAAACTAAAACCTGTATTGGTTTGGTGTATCGGTTACTCAAAACCAAACGCTTTCGACGGATTTTATTTTTAGTTGACCGTACCGCGTTGGGTGAACAAACTGATAACGCTTTTAAAGATTCCCGCATGGAGAACTTACAAAGTTTTGCTGATATTTTTGAGATTAAAGGCTTAAAGGACACAGAACCGGATCGAGATACTAAAGTCCAGATTGCTACAGTGCAAAGTATGGTCAAACGGGTGCTTTACCCTGCTGATAATGCAAATCTAGTGACACCGGATCAGTATGATTGCATTGTGGTGGATGAATGTCATCGGGGCTATTTACTTGACCGAGAATTAAGCGACAGAGAAATAGAATTTCGGGATTTTAATGATTATATTTCCAAATATCGGCGAGTGTTGGAACATTTCGACGCAGTAAAAATTGGTTTAACTGCTACTCCCGCACTACATACCACCCAAATTTTTGGTGAACCTGTCTACACCTACAGCTATCGAGAAGCGGTGATTGATGGTTGGTTAATTGACCATGAACCACCTTTTCAGATTAGAACAAGGTTATCAGAAGAGGGGATGGTGTGGAATGTTGGGGAAGAGATGGAGTTTTTCCATCCCCAAACCGGACAACTGGATTTAGTTCATGCACCGGATGAGGTGAGGATAGAAATAGAACAGTTTAACCGTCAGGTAATTACAGAAGACTTTAACCGGGTTGTGTGTGAGGCTTTAGCGGAACATATTGACCCATCATTAAAGGAAAAAACCTTGATTTTCTGTGCTACTGATGGTCATGCGGATATTGTGGTTAACCAGCTGAAGTTGGCGTTTCAGTCTCAGTATGGCAGAGTGGAAGATGATGCGGTGGTGAAAATTACGGGTAACACTGATAAACCATTAGAGTTGATTCGCAAGTTTCGCAACGAAGTTAACCCCAAGGTGGCTGTAACTGTAGACTTGTTAACTACGGGAATTGATGTTCCTTCGATTTGTAATTTGGTGTTTATTCGGCGTGTTAACTCGCGGATTCTCTACGAGCAAATGTTAGGCAGGGCTACCCGACTTTGTAATGAAATTAACAAAGAGGTATTTAGAATTTTTGATGCGGTGCGACTATATGAAGCGATCGCTCCTGTGTCTAGTATGAAGCCTGTGGTAGTTAACCCCAATATTACCTTTACTCAATTGGTGGAAGAATTAACAACAGTTAATAAACCCGATGCTTTAGAACTGATTGTCAATCAACTATTGGCGAAAATTCAACGTAAACGCCGCTATTTGAGTCCTAACAGTCAAGAACAACTAGAAGCGATCGCCGGAATGCCATTATCAAACCTCGTTTCCCATCTGAAACAAAGTACACCTCAGCAGCTTAGGGAATGGTGGGAACAAAGAAAAGCACTAGCCCAAATTCTAGATCGTCGGGATGGTGGAACAAAGCCAATTTTGATTTCCTATCATCAAGATGAGTTAATAGCCATTGAACGGGGTTATGGTAATGCTGAACGTCCAGAAGATTATTTAGAGAGTTTTCGGACTTTCCTTTTAGACAACATGAATCAAATTCCCGCTTTAATCGTTGTTACCCAGCGCCCCCGTGAGTTAACCAGATCCCAACTCAAAGAACTGAAAATGCGACTAGATGCCGCCGGCTATACAGAAACTAACCTCCAAACCGCTTGGAGAGAAACCACAAATGAAGATATAGCCGCTTCGATTATTGGTTTTATCCGTCAAGCTGCCTTGGGTGATGCGTTGATTCCCTATACAGAAAGAGTTGATCAGGCAATGAAAAAAATCCTAGCCAGTCAACCTTGGACATCACCCCAACGTAAATGGTTAGAAAGGATTGGTAAACAGTTAAAAGCGGAAACCATTGTAGATCGGGAAGCTTTGGATAGAGGGGAATTTAAAACCCAAGGAGGTGGATTTGAACGGCTGAATAAAGTTTTTAGCGGAGAGCTAGAAAATATTATAGTTACAATTCATGAGAATATCTGGAATACCGCCATTTGATAAGCTAACTTAATCCTCTACAGATATCATCATCGGCGTTGCATAATTGCGGGATGATTTTTGAATGTAGAGACGTTCCATGGAACGTCTCTACAAGGGTTTTGGATTTATGCACAATGATTTTCATCCCTAAAATCAGCAACGCCTCATCATCCTCAAATCAATCCTGTTAATCCTTTCATCCTAAAAATCCTGATTCTGACTATGGCCGCTACCTCCGACATCGTTCAAAAACTCTGGAATCTTTGTAACGTCCTCCGAGATGATGGCGTTACTTATTTACAATATGTCACAGAATTAACCTATCTGTTATTCCTGAAAATGGCACAGGAAACGGGGGCAGAAAAGCAGTTACCAGAAGGCTATCGTTGGGGGGATTTGGTTAGTCAGGATGGGGTAGAACAACTGGAATTTTATAAAGCACTTTTATTAATGTTGGGTTCTAGTAATTCCTCGAAACGGGTACAGACGATTTTTGCTAATGCTCAAACCTCCCTCAAACAACCCCGCATCCTGAAAAAATTAGTTAGCAGTATTGATGAATTAGACTGGTTTTCTGAGCATCGGGACGAGTTTGGCGACTTGTATGAAGGGTTACTTCAGAAAAACGCTGATGAAAAGAAATCAGGGGCAGGTCAGTATTTTACACCTAGAGCTTTAATTGATTGTATGGTGGCTTTGATACAGCCCCAACCAGGAGAATTGATTCAAGATCCGGCTGCGGGTACAGGGGGATTTTTAATTGCAAGCGATCGCTACATCCGTTCCCGTCATGATGTTTTTGAATGGCCAGAAGCCTTACAATCCTTTCAACAACATCAAGCATTTTATGGGATGGAATTAGTGCAAGACGCTCACCGCTTGCTATTAATGAACATGATGTTACACGGAATTGAAGGGGCTGTTGATTTGGGTGATACCCTTTCCCCTACTGGACAGCGATTAGCTAAAGCGGATGTAATTCTCACTAATCCCCCCTTTGGCACTAAAAAAGGTGGTGGCCTACCTTCCAGAGATGATTTCACCTACCCCACCTCTAACAAGCAATTAGCCTTTCTACAGCACATTTACAGGTCACTGAAACCAGGAGGAAGGGCGGCGGTAGTTTTGCCAGATAATGTACTATTTGAAGATGGCCAAGGAAAATCAATTCGGGCTGACTTGATGAATAAATGCAATTTGCATACTATTTTGCGGTTGCCGACGGGAATATTTTATGCTCAAGGTGTGAAAACTAATGTGTTATTTTTCCAACGGGGGACAACGGAAAAAGATAACACCAAAGCCGTTTGGTTTTATGATATGCGTACCAATATGCCCAGTTTTGGGAAGCGTTACCCCCTAACTCGTGAGCATTTTACGGAGTTTGAGCAATGTTATGGAGATGATGCAAACGGTAAAAGTCCCCGTGTAGATTTAGGGGAAAATGGGCGTTTTCGCTGCTTTACACGAGAGTATATTGATAAGCGTAATGAAAATTTAGATATTTCCTGGTTACGGGATGAAAGTTTACAATCAGGGGATAATTTACCAGAACCGGAAATCATTGCAGCTGAGATAATGGAAAAACTGCAAATAGCAACTAAGGAAATGGAAGCGTTAATGATTTTATTGGAGGGGGAAGAAGCAGCAGAAGCGGTTACTTCTTCTGTGGGGATAGAATAGGAAATAGGGTTTATTGAGATTGAGAAGATTTGTTGTTAACAGATGATGAGGATTTTTAATTATGACTCAAGCAGTAGAAAAGCAAAAATCTATTTTTGACATCATCCAAAGTTTAACACCTGAACAACAGGAAGAGGTTTTAAAGTTTATTGAGTTTTTGCAGTTTAAAGCACAAAAACATGATATAGATCAAGAAAGTCAACCTCAACAAAAATCACCAGAAGAATTAGGTTGGCCGCCTGGTTTTTTTGAAGAAACGGCTGGTTGTTTAGCTGATGATCCTATTCAAAGATACCCTCAAGGTGAATATGAAGAAAGGGAGCAATTAGAGTGATTTATTTATTAGATACTAATGCTTGCATTGTTTATCTAAATCGTCCTATGTCTGGTGTACGGCGACGATTAACAACAATATCACCCAATGATGTTGCTGTTTGTGCAATTGTAAAAGCTGAACTATTTTATGGTGCAATGCGTAGCCATAATCCATCTAAAACTTTGGCTGAACAAGAGAAATTCCTCAAGCTTTTTGTATCTTTACCCTTTGATGATGCTGCTGCTAATATTTTTGGAACAATTAGGGCTGAATTAGCTGCTATTGGTACGCCGATTGGTCCTTATGATTTACAAATTGCGGCTATTGCAATGGCAAATGATTTGATATTAATAACGCATAATGTCAGAGAGTTTAGCCGTGTAAATGGTTTAAAGTTTGAAGATTGGGAGGTTTAAAAATTATTGTTTTATGGAAAGAATAATAAACTATCCTCAAATTATTCAAAATATTTTAAAACAACATTCAGGCAATGACTTTGCTAATGGTTCAGAAATTCAATTATTATTTGATACAGAACGTCATCACTATCAAGTATTAAATATTGGTTGGAAGGAACAAAAAAGGGTTTTTGGTGTTATTATTCATGTTGATATTAAAGATAATAAAATTTGGATTCAAAGAGATGGTACAGAAGTGGGTATTGCTAATGAGTTAGTCGCTCATGGTGTTCCTAAAGAAGATATTATTTTAGGATTTTATGCACCATACAAGCGTCAATTTACGGATTTTTGTGCTGATATGGCTTGATAGTTTTCAGGTTGGGTTAAGTTCAGCACAAGTTAACGAAATATATAAAATGTCTCACGCATTCGCCGGAGGCGTTCCCAAAGGGTAGACGCAAAGACGCAAAGGTAAAAAGAATAAGAGATAAATTAAAATGAGTGATGAATTAATAGAATTGCCGGAAGGTTGGGAATGGGTAAATTTTGAGGAATTAGCAGAAAGAATACCAAATGCACTCAAAGCTGGTCCTTTTGGTTCTGCTCTTAAAAAATCATTTTATGTAGATTCTGGTTATAAAATTTATGGACAAGAGCAAGTAATTAATGAAGATCCATTTTTGGGAAATTACTATATTGATGAGAAACGATATAAAGATTTGAAATCTTGTGCAGTGAAATCTGGTGATATATTAATTAGTTTAGTTGGAACAATTGGAAAAGTTTTGATTCTACCAGAAGGTATTGAACCTGGTATTATTAATCCACGTCTTGTTAAACTTAGTTTAGATAAATCATTAATAGATAATGAATTTATTAAAAAATATTTGGAGTCACCTACAGTACATAATTATTTTTCAAGATTGTCTCATGGTGGGACAATGGATATTCTTAATTTATCAATTCTGAAAACACTTAAAATCCCCCTTCCACCCCTCAACGAGCAAAAGCGGATTGTTGCAAAAATTGAGGAGTTAAATAATCGCACTCGAAAAGCCAAGGAAGCACTAGAGGCTATACCTGAGTTGTGCGATCGCTTCCGTCAATCCGTCCTAGCAGCAGCCTTCCGAGGCGATTTAACCGCAGACTGGCGCGAACAAAACCCAGACATTGAACCCGCTTCAGTTTTATTAGAAAGAATTAGACAAGAACGCCGTCAATGTTGGGAGAGTAATCTTCTTACTCAAGGTAAAAACCCAAAAAAATCAAAATATCAAGAGCCAGTAGAAATTGAGGATGAAAATTTTTCATTACTTCCAGATACATGGTGTTGGACAACATTGGGAAATCTTACTTGGTCAGTGAAAGATGGTCCACATTTTAGCCCTAAATATTCTGAAAGCGGAATACCATTTATTAGCGGAGGTAATGTTAGACCAGAGGGAATTGATTTCCAAAATGTTAAATATATATCTCCAGAACTACATAAAAAATTATCAGAAAGATGTGTACCAGAAATAGGTGACATTCTCTATACAAAAGGTGGAACTACTGGAATTGCTCGCGTCAATACTTATACTCATCAATTTAATGTCTGGGTTCATGTTGCTGTCCTTAAATGTGTTCCATCAATTGAACGCTTCTACTTACAAAATGCTTTAAATAGTCCACATTGTTATGAACAATCACAAAAATTTACTCATGGGGTTGGTAATCAAGATTTAGGCTTAACAAGAATGATAAAAATAACTATTCCTCTTGCGCCACTGGAAGAACAAAAAATTATTGTTGAGCGAATTAATAAGTATATGGATTTCATTGGAAATATTGAAAAACTTATATATATTTCAAAAGAAAAAGTTGATCAACTCAATCAATCCATTCTCGCTAAAGCCTTTCGGGGTGAACTTGTTCCCCAAGATCCTGATGATGAACCAGCATCAATATTATTAGAAAGAATTAGAGCAGAAAGAGAAAAATTAAACAACAGCAAACCAAAAGCCAAACGGACAAGCAGCCGCAAAACTAAAACATCAACAACACAAAGAACTATCCCAGGATTAGAATAATATCATCATCAGGCACAATCAATTACATACAGCAGGGAACAGGGAACAGGGAACAGGGAACAGGTATGAAAGTCTATTGCCTATTGCCTATTGCCTCTCCCCCCATCATACAGATAAAAATTCTGTCACTTTAATCACAAATAAATAATTCTTAAATGTACACTGCTAGACATAAAATTAATAGATTTTATATTAAGAATATTTACAGGGACAACATTAGCTAGATGTGCAAAATCCTGTTTTTCTCCATAATTCTAAAAGTTTAACTTTTAGTCTTTTGACAACTTATAAAAATTTACCTCACCTAAAAACTAGGTCTAGTAAATCAAAATTCAACAGCAATTTAGCCCAGCTACATTATAAATTGCTGTTGTCAACTTTTAGCTTGAGTAAATGAATTGAGCAGAAATAATTCCTTAAAAATTGCAGGTAGTTTGCTCATCTAGCTACAAAAAATAGGACGCATTCAGCCATAAATTATTACTCAGATTAACTACAAATCTGGTAAAAATCCACTCGGCACACAACTACAACCGATTTCAGGTAAATGCAACACAAACGTTAAAAATAATCCCCCACCCAAAGAACTTTTAACCCTGTTACCTGCACCGCACTGAGCGCAGTCGAAGTGTTCCCTGTTCCCTGTTCCCTGTTCCCTGTTCCCTGTTCCCTAAATTCAGGAGTCCTCAAAATGTCTAGGAGAAGACAATGCTAGAGTATTTAACCAAATTAAACGACCATAATTTGCCCTACCCAGATACAATTCACCCTATTGTGGTTCACTTTGTAATCGCAATGGTTTTGTTTGCTTTTGTCTGTGACGTAATTGGCTATATTACAGGCAAAACTCGTTTATTTGAAGTGAGTTGGTGGAATATGTGTGTTGCCACCATTGCCATTTTTGTAGCCATTATTTTTGGTCAATTTGAAGCAGGTTTAGCTAAACCTTATAACCTAGCCAAAGCAGTATTGAATTATCACACCTTAATCGGTTGGTCACTATCAGGAATTATCGCCGCAATAACAGCTTGGCGCTATGTAATTCGCAATCGAGATCCCCATAAATTACCATTTCATTACATGGCAGTAGGGCTACTTTTAACAATTATTGTAGGTGTACAAGTTTACCTTGGTGACAAACTGGTGTGGGTCTATGGACTGCATACAGTTCCAGTTGTGGAAGCAGTAAAGGATGGACTTTTACAATGAACTCAGAATTGATTAACCAATTAAGTGAAATTGGTGCAAACGGACTACCTTACACTATTCCCATTCATCCTAATTTAGTTCACTTAACTTTAGGTTTATTTATCATTGGTATTACCTTTGATATTGTGGGTGTATTTTTCCCTTTAGAAAAATGGGCTTTCAGATTTTTGGCCATTTCTGTAGAAAGAAGCCAATTTTTTGAAGTTGGTTGGTACAACATGGTGGCTGCGGCTGTAATTACTTTTTTTACAGTTGGTGCAGGCTTTTATGAAATGTTGTTGGCAACTCCACCGACTGACATGAAAAGTATGTGGGGACTACCAGCAATGCAAACCATGATTTGGCATGGTGTTGGTGGTGTTTTTCTCCTCGCTGTAATTGTGGGTATGGCAATTTGGCGGGGTTGGCAACGTTTTGTGTCTTGCAAATATGCCGACAGACAAGTGAGATTTACTTATTTATTTGTCGGGATAGCTATTATGTTTGTCATGTATCTACATGGCACATTAGGAGCACAATTAGCCGCAGATTTTGGTGTACATAATACCGCCGATAGCTTATTGCGTGCTGGTCAAGACTTGAACACTCTAATTAATAATTAGTCAGTTGTTAGTAATAGTTTTGAGTTGTTAGCAATTTGGCAAATTAACCAAATTAATTGAGCTTGCCAACTAATAACTAATGACCAATGACTAATGACCAATGACTAATGACTAATGACTAATAACCACTATGAAACTTCGGCACATTTTCAATTTTTTCGCTCTAGTTATCGGGGCAGTTATTGTCAGTTTTACCAGTCTTTGGATTGGTAAACAGGCTTACACTTGGTTGCCTCCCCAAGCTGCTGCCGAATCTCATTTAATTGATGATTTGATTAGCTTTTTGGTAACTATAGGAGCTTTTATTTTTCTGGGAGTAACAGCAACATTGTTGTATTCTGTTATTTTCCATCGTGCAAGTTCTGACGACCTCAGCGACGGACCCCATATTGAGGGCAATATATTTTTAGAAGTTGTCTGGACAGCTATCCCCATTGTGTTGGTATTGTGGATTGCTAATTACAGCTATCAAATATATCAAGAAATGGGTATTCAGGGCCCTTCCCACTTGGTGCACTTGCACAACCCCATGCAAATGCAGACAGCTTATGCAGCAACCAACGAAACGGAAACTACAGATAGCAGTCAAGAAGTAGAAAAAATAGATGTATTGGCTAAACAGTGGGCTTGGGTGTTCCATTATCCTGAAAAAGATGTTACCAGTACAGAACTGCATTTACCGAGCGATCGCCGCGTGCGTTTAGCCCTACAATCAGAAGACGTGTTACACGGCTTTTATATTCCCGCATTCCGCCTCAAACAAGACATCGTACCCGGTAAAACCATAGATTTTGAATTTACCCCCATCCGTCCCGGTACATATCGCCTCACAGACTCCCAATACAGTGGCACATATTTCGCCACCATGCACACTAGCGTCGTTGTTGAATCTCCCTCCGACTATCAACAATGGTTAGCTAAAGCCGCTAGTCAGCGCCCCACCGTAGCTAAAAACCAAGCAGTCACAGAATACGCACAAAAAACAGAACAACCCTTTACCACCGGCTGGACTACCGTTAAACCCGCCGCACCTCCTATGGTGAACTATCCAGGGTAGGCAGGGGGCAGGAGGCAGGAGGCAGAGGGGCAGGGGGGCAGGGGTGCAGGGGGGAAATAAAGAATAACTTCCCTCTTATTCTCTTATTCCCTATTCCCTATTCCCTGTTCCCTGTTCCCTGTTCCCTATTCATTTTCAATTTCCCAATAACTAATAACCAATGACTAACATCCCTATTCATAGCGTTGGTATCGGTGGTGAATCTCATCACTCACCCCCAGGAGACTGGAAGCGATACTTTAGCTTTAGCACTGACCACAAGGTTATCGGCATTCAATACCTTGTCACCTCATTTATATTCTTCCTAGTCGGCGGAATCTTCGCCATGATTCTCCGGGGTGAACTCATTACCCCCGAAGCCGACCTAGTAGACCGCACCGTGTATAACGGAATGTTCACCATGCACGGCACCGTCATGCTGTTTTTGTGGACATTTCCCTCCCTCGTTGGTTTAGCTAACTATCTTGTCCCCATTATGATTGGGGCGCGAGATATGGCATTCCCCCGGTTGAACGCTGCTGCTTTTTGGATGGTTCCCGTTGTTGGTATCCTCCTTATGGCCAGTTTCTTCGTACCCGGTGGACCCGCACAGGCAGGCTGGTGGGCTTATCCTCCCGTCAGTACCCAAAACCCCACAGGTAACTTAATCAACGGTCAAGTTCTCTGGATTTTAGCTGTAGCTATTTCCGGTGTCTCCTCCATCATGGGTGCGGTGAACTTTGTCACCACCATCGTGAAAATGAGAGCGCCAGGGATGACCTTTTTCCGTATGCCCTTGTTTGTCTGGGCTGTGTTTAGCGCTCAAATCATTCAGTTATTTGGACTACCTGCCCTCACCGCCGGCGCGGTAATGCTGCTATTTGATTTAACCGTGGGTACAGGCTTCTTTAACCCCGTTAATGGCGGCAACCCGGTGATGTTCCAGCATTATTTCTGGTTCTATTCTCACCCGGCGGTTTATGTAATTATTCTCCCCATTTTTGGCGTATTCTCAGAAATCTTCCCTGTATACGCTCGTAAGCCTTTATTTGGTTACAAAGTCGTTGCCATTTCTTCAATGTTAATCGCCGTAGTTAGCGGTATTGTTTGGGTTCACCACATGTACGTTAGTGGAACACCCGCTTGGATGCGGTTGATTTTCATGCTAACGACAATGTTTGTGTCTGTTCCCACAGGGATTAAAGTATTTGCTTGGGTAGCCACTATTTGGGGTGGTAAATTGCGCTTAACCACACCCATGTTATTTGCCCTTGGTGGTTTAATCATGTTCGTGTTTGCTGGTATTACTGGGATTATGCTTTCCTCTGTACCAGTGGACGTACACGTTAACAATACTTACTTTGTCGTCGGTCACTTCCATTATGTACTGTACGGCACCGTAACTATGGGGATGTATGCAGCCATCTATCATTGGTTCCCCAAAATGACCGGACGGATGTTTTATGAAGGTTGGGGTAAAGTACATTTTTGGTTAGCGTTTATTGGTACTAACCTCAACTTTTTCCCGATGCACTCCTTGGGTTTACAAGGAATGTTGCGCCGTGCTGCTTCCTACGCACCTGAGTTAGTAGGTGGAAATATTGTAGCCAGTTTGGGTTCTTTCCTGTTGGGTATGTCTACTTTACCCTTCATCTTTAACATGGTGATTTCTTGGATGCAAGGCGAGAAAGCACCCGATAATCCTTGGCGGGCTATTGGTTTAGAATGGATGATCCCTTCACCTCCACCAGTAGAGAATTTTGAAGAAATTCCCGTAGTTATTAGCGAACCTTACGGTTACGGTAAATCAGAACCTTTAGTTGCAGAACATAAATAATTTTAGGGAATGGAGAAAGAAATTTAAGCAGGTTAATCAACTTTTGATTTTCCCCTTTCTCCTTTCTTCTTTTTCCGCTTTGGTAAGTAGTAAAGCAGAATAAATTACACAGATTCTTTCTCTGTCCCCTGTTCCCTGCACCGCACTGAGCGCAGTCGAAGTGTTCCCTGTTCCCTGTCTCCATGTAGGAATTTAATTTTGCACGACTGCTTATTTTTTGGAGTTTTAATCAATGGAAAGTTCTCTCAAATCCGATGAGTTGCATCTGGGGCATCATGCAGGCGAGCATGGCCATGATGAAGAAGGTAATAAAATGTTTGGTTTTATTGTCTTCTTATTATCAGAAAGTGTCATTTTTATCAGTTACTTTGTAGGTTATGCTATCTACAAAACCACCTCTGCCAATTGGTTGCCCCCTGGTGTTAGTGGGTTAGAAATTAAAGAACCTACGATTAATACAGTAATTCTTGTTTCTAGTAGCTTTGTCATTTACTTTGCCGAAAAGTGTCTAGAAAAGAAGAATTTGAAAGGTTTTCGCCTGTTTTTGTTATTAACAATGGCGATGGGTAGCTACTTCCTCTATGGCCAAGCCGTAGAATGGAGTAGTTTAGAATTTGGCTTTACCTCTGGGACTTTTGGTGGTTTATTCTATCTGTTAACAGGCTTTCACGGTTTGCACGTTTTCACCGGCATCCTGTTACAGTTCATCATTTTAATTCGTTCCTTCTTTCCCGGTAACTACGATAACGGCCATTTTGGTGTCAATGCCACTTCATTATTTTGGCACTTCGTTGACGTTATCTGGATTGTGTTGTTTATCCTTATTTACGTTTGGCAGTAAATCGAAAATAACCGTAATTGTAGGATGGGTTGAGCATCAGCGAAACCCATCATTTTTATTTGCTAGAAATTGGGGCAGGCAAGATGCCCTCCACACAAGAGATTAAGTCAATTCAGTTGTGTAAAATTAATTTTGTCTTTGTGTTGGGTTTCGTTCCTCAACCCAACCTACTAATATAATATTTAAGTAAGATTTTGAATTACATCATTAGTTTTTCCTTCATAGTGAGCAAAAATTTTACATGGTTCTGTAGTGTCCATAGGATGTATAACTGCAACAACCTTATATATACAAAACTCACCTTGTAATTCAAGGTTTATAAAATCAGATACTCTTGGTAAGTCTTTAAAGGAAATTAAACCATACGGAACGTAGTTTGAGTTTGGAGAAGGCTTAATATGTACAACAGCTGATGAATATTTTATTTCATTCATGGTTAATCTCACTATAAGTAGGCTTTATTGATTTTAATGTTTCAATTTTAATACAGGTTAATTGGCTGTGTCAAGCTTATACTGATTAGAAGTTACGCATTGACAAAAAGAATAAATATCTATTTCTGCTTAATACAGATAATTATGATTGTTCATGATTTAGAGAATGTAGAATATAGCTAATATATATTATAAAACATAGTAATATCAGGTGCAATATTCAAGCGGATATAGTAGTCTTGTGTTGTATAGAGATATGACGAATCTAGTTATAGTGCATATAAGCACAGAAGTACGGCAATTTTACCTTTATTTTCATTGGCTAAAAATTTAGGAAATACCTAAACGTTTTCGTGCTTCTGCTAAAGAAACTCGCTTAGTTGAACGAGAACGTTGTGCTAAAAATTTCAAAAATTCTTTATTTGCCTGTAGTGCTTTTTCTTCTGTTTTAAATTTATCAACCATAAATTAAATAATCTCCTCAGTAAAATATTTTAATTTTGTACATTCTTTTTATGTGTTTAGCTTGACTTTAGTAAAACTGCTAATCATCAATTTAGATTATACCAATGTTACAATAAGGTTAGTTAAACAAAAAATCAAATTATGAATCTAGCATCTAATGAACAAGTTAGTATAATTCGTACTGAGAGGGGATTAACTATCACTGGTACACGCATTACTATTTATGATGTGATGGATTTGCTGAAGGCTGAGTATTTGGTTAAGTTAATTCGAGATAAATTTAATCTCAGTGATGAGCAAATTAATGTGGCTTTATCCTACATTGAGCAAAATAAAACGCAAGTAGAAGCGGAATATCAAGAAGTTCTCAAAACTAGAGAGGAAATATATCAATATTGGGAAAACTGTAACCATGAACACTTTGTTAAAATTGCAGCACTACCACGTCAGCCGGAAAAAGCTGCTCTTTGGGCAAAATTAGAGGAGCAAAAAGCACAACGTATCTCAGTAAAATTATGATATTTCTGGATTCATGAATAAATATAGTATGCTTGTGCAATGGTCAAAAGAAGACCAGCTTTTTTTAGTAACAATTCCAGAATTTAGCCATGTTGTAGTTATGCCTTGTACTCATGGTAAAACTCGCGCAGAGGCTATCAAAAATGGTGAAGAAGTAATAGAAATGTATTTAGAAGCTTGGCAAGAAGAAGGCGAAATTATTCCTGAACCTAATATTTTACAAATTGCTTAATTTTTCAAAAGTATGTTGAGTAAGGTGGGCATTGCCACTAATTTCCTTAATGTACTGAATATTACCAATAATGCCCACCTTACATTAATTTTGTATTAAAAATTTAGGAAATACTGAGGTGGGCATTTCCTAAAATTTTCCGCTTCTTTTCAGTGTTTTACCGAAAATGCCCACCCTACAAATATCTAAATTAAACAAGAAAACGGGAAAAATTGTGTATTTTTATTATTAATAAAACTTTATCTTTATGTGCTTGATTTGAATCCATATACAGCCCGTTTCAGGTAAATGAAGTACAAATTTTTGGAACAAACCCTTATAATCAAGAGACTTTTAACCCTGTTCCCTGTTCCCTGTTCCCTGTTCCCTGCTGTAATTAAAAAATATTAAGAAAAATAGCTCCGTCCGAAATAAGCTGAAGTGGATTTGTAGGCTTAGTCAGTACCTATAAATAAAAGGGCATTTTTGTGATCAAAAAGATATTTGCATCTTTATTAGCTGGTGCTAGTGTATTAAGTTTCAGTTCTCTACCGGCATTAGCTCGACCTGCTGACAAGTTTACTGTTCACAGAAGTTATTCTCCATCAGAATGTAATATTTTGGTTTCTGGGGAAAATTTTAATTGTGATGAAGTTATTTTTGGAGGGTTTAGGAGTGGTGAGGTTAATATTAAATTTTGTTCTCAACAATATTGTTTAATTATGATTGTGGATGCGGATGAAGTTCCTAAGATTGCTAGGGGCAGGGATTTTTATGTTAGTAGTGTTGCTTTGCAAGAAGGTAGTTCAATTACTAATCAATGGAATGCTTCTATAGATTGTGGTTTTAGTCGTTCTAATGGTTTAGGATGTCTGGGTACTTTAAGAAACGGAACTAGACTGGTTGTGTATACAGAGTAGGTTTTTGATCAATTGGGAATTTTTACTGTGATGTTAATACTTAAACAGACAACCGGAAATGCTGCATCTCCGGTTATTATTTTTAAAGTTACAGCAGGGTACAGGGTACAGGGAACAGGATTGAAAGCCTCCTTATATAAGGTTTTATTCCAAAAATGTGTACCTCTTTTACCTGAAACGGGCTGTATAAATTTAGTTCAATTAAATTGAATAATAAAGCGGGAAAGATTTTGCGTCTTTGGGCTTGACAAAAACTTTTTCTTGTGGTTCTAGTTTGAGTTCGTCAAAGCGATCGCGTGTTAGGTATGCGGTGACGGTTTGCCCATCGTCTAAGGTTAACTCGGCTTGTATTTCCCAACCTAAATGGATAATTCTACTAACTATCGCTGGTGTGCCTGTACCATTAGCTACTTTTTCTATAATCACATCTTGGGGACGCAAAAACACTTCCGGGTTAGCACAATCAAAGCCGGCACTTTGGAATATCTTGGAGGAACTTGGTAAAATATTTACGGGTCCAATAAAACTCATCACAAATGCGGAAGCGGGACGGTCATATATCTGCGCTGGTGTTCCTACCTGTTCCACTTTCCCTTGATTCATCACCACGATTTCGTCGGAAACTTCCATTGCTTCTTCTTGGTCGTGGGTGACGAAAACGGTAGTAACATGAACTTCATCATGTAATTTTCTTAACCAAGCTCGTAAATCTTTTCTGACTTTGGCATCTAGCGCCCCAAAAGGTTCGTCTAGTAATAATACGTTGGGTTCTACGGCTAAAGCTCTTGCTAAGGCTACTCTTTGTCTTTGGCCGCCGGAAAGTTGGGAAGGATAGCGATCGCCTAATCCACTCAACTGCACCAATTCTAACAGCTGTTCTACTCTCCCCTCAATCTTCTTCTTCGCTGTTTTACGAATCTCTAACCCAAAAGCCACGTTTTGTCTCACCGTTAAATGCTTAAATAACGCATAATGCTGGAACACAAAACCAATATTTCTCTCTTGTACGCTTTGATAAGTAGCATCTTTGCCTGTAAGCAAAATTTTACCACTATCCGGCATTTCCAAACCTGCTATTAACCGCAGCAGAGTAGATTTACCAGAACCCGAAGGCCCCAATAATGCAACCAGTGAACCGCTTTTGATTTCTAGATTAACCTGCTCAACCGCTTGGAAACTGCCAAATTTTTTAGAGACGTTTTCTACTACTATGCCCACGTTTGCTTCACCTCTACTATTAATCTACGGCTAATAGATAGGATTACCGTGTTTTATTTATATCACATTGGCGGAATTTTGGATCATGAGCTTTTATTTGTCTAAATTTCATCTTGATTAACTACCGCAGCTTCCACAGTCCAAGAAATTACAATCCATACTACTACAGTCAAAATTACTACAATCTAGACTGCTACAATCAAAATCGCTACAATTACCACAATCAATAGAAGCACAATCAATAATCACTGTAGAAATATCAGGACAATTACTTCCCCCATCAAGACAACAATCACCCCAATTAGTTGTATTAGAGCAAAAACTTGAATTTTTACGCTTTTTGGTGGAGGAACTAGCCGTTGTTTGTTGTTCTTCTGGTGGTTCTATTGACTCTGTATCTGATGATGCCATGTTTTGCGATCGCACTCGGCGCATTCTTAAAATTTGATTTGCTTGCTTACAAGCTTTAAACCGTTGCCGAGAGTTCACCAAAGCTGCTTTAAATCCTTCTGTAGCTAAAACCCGTTTAATGTATTGAGAGCAAGATTCACCCCCGTATAATAAGCGATGAGCGCAACTAAAACCTTTATGGGGAGAAAAATGTTTTTGATAGCCAGTAATAGCAGCAACACCAATTTTTCGGGGTAAGGAGTCAAAAGTCATAAATTGTTAATTTTAAACTTATTATCATTATTTATACTTCTAGTTGGCATTGATAAACATCTATTCTGATTTACCCAAAGAGTAACGAAATGTTAAAGAATATTGCAATTATGACAAAACTTACAAGATAAGCTAAAAATCAGCCGAAAAGCCATGATACGATGCTTTCGGTAAATGTGAAGATTGGGAGAAAACCGTTGACACTTCGGGTTGCTGTTGTTGGTTCGGGCCCAGCTGGTTCATCTGCGGCTGAAACATTGGCGAAGGCTGGCATTGAAACATATTTATTTGAGCGAAAGCTAGACAATGCCAAGCCCTGCGGGGGAGCGATTCCCCTGTGTATGGTGGGTGAATTTGATTTACCTCCAGAAATTATCGATCGCCGTGTGCGAAAAATGAAAATGATATCACCTTCTAATCGTGAAGTAGATATCAACCTGATAAAAGAAGAAGAATATATCGGAATGTGCCGTCGGGAAGTTTTAGATAGCTTCATGCGGAATCGGGCGGCCAAACTAGGGGCAAACTTAATCAACGCCACCGTGCACAAAGTTGATATGCCCGCAAACAACACCGACCCCTATACAATCCATTATGTTGATCATACAGAAGGTGGGGCTGTAGGAACTGCCAAATCTCTGAAAGTGGATTTAATTATAGGTGCAGACGGTGCTAACTCTCGGATTGCCAAAGAAATGGATGCGGGAGATTATAATTATGCGATCGCCTTCCAAGAGCGCATCCGTCTACCCCAAGATAAAATGGCCTACTACAACGACCTGGCCGAAATGTATGTGGGTGATGACGTTTCCACCGACTTCTACGCTTGGGTTTTCCCCAAATATGACCACGTAGCAGTAGGCACCGGCACAATGCACGTCAACAAAGCCAGCATCAAACAACTACAAGCTGGTATTCGTGCCCGGGCAGTGGAAAAACTTGCAGGCGGTCAAATCATCAAAGTAGAAGCCCACCCCATCCCCGAACATCCCCGCCCCCGGCGTGTAGTTGGTCGCATCGCCTTAGTCGGTGATGCCGCCGGTTATGTAACAAAATCTTCCGGTGAAGGTATTTACTTTGCAGCCAAGTCCGGGCGGATGTGTGCAGAAACCATCGTTGAAGTTTCCAACAACGGCGCACGTATTCCCACAGAGAAAGAATTAAAAATCTATCTCCAACGTTGGGATAGAAAATACGGACTCACCTACAAAGTATTAGACCTATTACAAACCGTATTTTATCGTTCCGACGCAACCCGCGAAGCATTTGTGGAGATGTGTGCGGACATGGACGTACAACGGCTGACCTTTGACAGCTATTTGTACAAAACCGTTGTTCCCGCTAACCCCATTACCCAATTAAAAATTACCGCTAAAACCATCGGTAGTTTACTACGCGGTAACGCCCTTGCACCTTAAAAGGTTCAGGCTAATTTGTAGGGATACAGTTATGCTGTGTCCCTATCTTTGGTTGATCAAAATACTTGTAAATACAGCAGGGAACAGGGAACTCTTAACAGGGAACAGGGTTGAAAGTCTCTTTATATAAGGGTTTGTTCCAAAAATTTGTACCTCATTTACCTGAAATGGGCTGTATAAAATAAATAAAATCTTAGATTTCTCAATTTTAAAGCATACTAAGATTAAAAGGTAATAAAATTTCGCTGGCAAAAAATATCTCGCTAATTTCAGGATTTTCCTGAACATCAGTGATTAGCTTTTCTTTGTTGAAATAAATATTATCAAGTCTGTTTTTAGCTTGAAATGCCTCAATAATCGCTTGAATATACTCAATTTGTTCTGGCTTGAGTCCGGTAACATTAATAATTGATTTCATATAGGATTCCGATTTGATTTTTGAAAAATACATAGGTGGGCATTTTTTATAATTTTCCGCTTCTATTCAGGATTTTGCCCCCTAACCCACCTCCTACACATACTAATGACTGCGGAGTGCTGAATACGGACTGAGGAAAGAAGAATTAATTCCCTGTTCCCTGTTCCCTGTTCCCTGTTCCCTGTTCCCTGTTCCCTAATGACTAAAATTAATTAGCACCCTCCAAATGTTGATTAAGAGAGTGCCAATAAAATCAGAATTAGGGGAGTGTAATAAAAATTACTCGACTGCTGAAGCGGAAGCCCCTTCGACTGCGGGTGGTAGGCTGGGTAACTCTAAACAATATCCTGCACCATAGACCGTTTTAATATAGCGGGGATGCCGGGGGTCTGGTTCAAGTTTAGTTCGCAAGTGGCGAATATGCACCCTTATAGTTTCTATATCATCATCAGGATCATAACCCCAGACTTCTCGAAGGATTTCGCTGGGGGAAACTGTTTGACCGTGACGCTGTAATAAACAGTGCAATAACTCAAATTCTAAGTGAGTTAGCTTGACAGTTTCACCAAACCAAATGGCCTCAAATCTTTCTGGAACGAGGGTAAGAGGGCCATAGTTGAGAATTTCGCTGTGTTTGGCTGCTTGGGGAATGCGGTCAGTGCGCCGCAGCAGTGCACGTACCCGTGCTAACATTTCCTCTACTTCAAAGGGTTTTGTGAGGTAGTCATCAGCCCCAGCATTAAAGCCCTCTACCTTATCCTGAGTTTGGCTTAAGGCCGTTAACATTAATACAGGAATTTCAGATGTGCGCTCATCTCGGCGGAGGCGTTGGCAAACTGTAAACCCGTCTACTCTAGGCAACATCAAATCAAGCATGATTAAGTCTGGTTGGAGTTGGAGGGCCAACGCTTGACCTTTAATACCGTCTTCAGCTTGACTGACATCGTAGCCAGCCATCTCTAAGTTGACAGCCACGAGTTCGGAAATCGCTGGGTCATCGTCTATGACAAGAATCCTTGGCATTCTTAAAAAATTATGACTACTATATTTAAGGATAAATAAAAACCTTTGTTATATACAAAGATTGCTGTACTGATTATAAAAAAGATTTTAAATTTAGTATAAATATTAAAATTAAAGGATTGTAAAATTCGCTCTAATTTACACCAAAATCTCTATATGATGTGTGCCTCTGCCTACCAACCGCCTGTTTTTTTGAGAAATGGTGCATTGATGACAGCTTACGCTGCTTGGTGGGGTGGTCGTGTGTGGGAAAAGACAATTTCTCAACCAGAACCACCCTATAAACAAACTATTTTTACCGGTGCTGGAGGTGTGCCTATTTTTGGTTGGGTGGCTATACCCAAAAATGCCCATAGTACGCTGATTGCCACCTATGGAATTACTGGGGAATTGGAACAACAATGGTTTTTAAGGTTATTGGGAAGAAAGGCTTATGCTCAAGGCTATGCCGTGGTTTTATTTGACTGGCGGGCTCATGGTAAAACGGCGGAATTATCCTCAGTTTTAACTTCTGATGGTTTATATGAGGGGGAAGATTTTGTCAGAATTGCGGCGGAAGCTGTGAAGTTGGGTTGTCCGCGCCAATGTTGGCTATCGGGCTATTCTTTGGGTGGACAGCTGGCGCTGTGGGGGTTGAAAAAAGCAGCTGATTTAGACTGTAAAAATATTGTGGGTGGTGCGGTAATTTGTCCTAGTTTGGATTCTTTTAGATCGCTCAATTACATTGTGACAACGCCTTTTGGTAAATTTGTAGAAGGTCGCATTGCTAAAGAGTTGAAGCAATTGGCTTGGAAAATATATCATGCTCATCCGGGTAGTTTGGATGGGGAAGATATTAATCGGGCTAATAGTATTTGGGGTTTTGATGAAGAATTAGTTATTAAACGTTTGGGTTTTGCTTCTGTAAAAGATTATTATCAAGCGAGTAGTGGTTTACAGCTTTTACCCCAATTATCAAAACCTACTTTAATCATTTATGCTGCTGATGACCCTTTATTTTATCCGGGCATTGTTCCAGAATTAGAAGTGGCTTGTGCTGGAAATGGGTTGATAGATTTACTATTAACTAAATATGGTGGTCATGTTGGTTATGTCAACAGTAAAATAGGCCAATTACAAGCACAAGATCCTGATCCTTGGTGGGCTTGGAATCGCACTTTAGAATGGATAGATGCAAAACGCCTTAACGCGATCGCACAAATTCCTTTAATTAGATAAGTGGCGATGGGTTAAGTAGATGAAATGGATAAATATTATTTTCTCTTGCCTGCTTTATGATTGATTTTTTACCTGCACCAATTGATTTAAGCTTACCTATAAATTGCGTACATATTTGGCGTATTGGTTTAAATCAATCAGATAGGGAAATTGAGGCTTTGAGGGCTACTTTATCCAGTGATGAAGTGATGCGGGCGGATAGGTTTTATTTTCCTGAACACCGAAAACGGTTTATTGCTGGACGGGGTAGCTTACGGGCTATTTTGGGGGGTTATTTGGGGGTGGAAGCGGCTAGGGTAGAGTTTGATTATGAACAGCGTGGTAAGCCGTTATTGGGGGGTAAGTTTGCAGGAAGTGGGGTAAATTTTAACTTGTCTCATTCTCAGGACTTGGGTTTATTGGGGGTGAGTTGCGATCGCCCGATTGGTGTAGATTTAGAATATATGCGTCCTACATCTGATGTGGAGGGACTTGCCCAAAGGTTCTTTTTAGAGCGAGAATATGAGATAGTGCGATCGCTTGTCGGTCAACAACAACAAGAGGTATTTTTCCGTTACTGGACTTGCAAAGAAGCTTATCTTAAAGCCACTGGTGATGGCATTGCACAGTTAGAACAAGTTGAAATATCTTTAACTTTGACCAAACCTGCTCAACTTTTAGTATCAGGAAATTGGCATTTATTAGAATTAATCCCTGATGAAAATTGTCGCGCTGCTGTAGTTGTCGGTGGAAGTAGTTGCAACCCTCAATTTTTTCAATTTTGATCATGCAAGGAGGCAGGAGGCAGGAGGAAAGAAGAATTAATTCCCTGTTCCCTGTTCCCTGTTCCCTGTTCCCTTGTTGTAACTTTTCACCCGTTTTTGATTTAATTTTACCACACCTAAAGCGCGATAAATATTATCTGTAAATCGGGGGTAAAGTTGCCCTAAAGCAAAAATATGTTTAGTAAAATATTCAGTTAGAAAATTATCATTCACAATCACTTCAGCTTGATTTTTCTTAATTGCTTTAATTACAGCCTTAGCAACTTGATGAGGTGTAGAAACCCCCGCTAATTTTGGTGCAGGAATTTGAGTATTAGCCGTCATTCCGGCATCATTCACATAACCGGGACAGACTACAGAAATTTTGACATTCTGACCATGTAACTCTTGACGGAGTGAGTCAGTCCACATCACTAAACCGGCTTTACTAGCAGAATAAATACTATTATATGCAACTCCTTTTTTCCCAGCTAAAGAGGCTATATTCACAATATGACCGCTACCGTTTGCCATCATTCCCGGTAAAATTAATCCGGTTAATTCTATCGGTGCGATTAAATTTGTTGCGACAATTGAGTTAATTTCTGTTAAAGAATAATCAGGGAAATGGCGATAAAGTTCAATCCCAGCATTATTAATTAAAATATCAATATTACCAATCGCCGCTTGTATTCTGTTAGTTAAACTAGCTAATTCCTGTAAATTGCTAATATCGGCAGCGAAACCGCTACATTTACCACCTAAAGCTTGAATTTCTGCACAGGTTTGATCTAAACCAGATTGAGAACGAGCCACACAGATAATGTTAGCTCCTTCTTTAACTAAACCACGAGCAATATAAACTCCTAAACCTCGTGATGCTCCAGTTAATAATACGTTTTTACCTTGAATATTTGTCATTATTACCTTGAATAATTTAATACTAAAAAACGAAGAGGAGGCAGGAGGCAGGAGGCAGAAGGCAGGAGGCAGAAGGCAGAAGTAATTAATTATTTTTGACTTTTGAAGGCATGACTTTTGACTTTTGATTTTCTCCTATTTCCTATTCCCTGTTCCCTGTTCCCTGTTCCCTCTTTCTAATTTTGAACTGAATCTGATTTTAGAGATGCGAAGTGTTTACCACCTAATTCTATTTGTGAATTTTCACATCCTGATTTTAGTCGAGTGATGAGATAATCTAAATCTGGGGTAATAATATTAGTACCATGATCTGGTTCAATTAAACTGGCTAACTTGATGTTGTCACCATATTTATTGACGAGATTATAGATACCTAAAAAGTTGAAAACACCTGATTCATAAGTGCCACAAGGGACAGAGGGGTTATTGACACCGATAAAATATTCATCTTCTTTGAACCAGCTAACATCAGGGTAGCCGTGGAAATGAATCATTGGTAAACCGTTAGCGATAAGCTGGGGAGAGTAGAGAGAAGAAGCGAGAGCGATCGCTAACATTACATAAACGTCGTAAGATGGCTTAATATCGGCTAACTGTGGGTTAACTCCTGACGGTAATTCTAGCTGCAACCTATCAGTTAAACCAATTCGTAACACATCACTTTCTATATTCAAATTGGTTTTATTAGAACCAGAACGAGCGCTCAAAATCCAAATATCAGGAATTTGTTTATACTTAAATTCCCCAGCGATTTTAGTTTTTAAATACCTTCTACCGATAGAAGTTTGCCGTACTTCTGCAAATGGTAAACCAGGAACAGGCGCTAACTTATCCCACTCACTTGCAGATATTTCCACTTTACCCACATAGCGGGGGGGTTCAGCATAAGCGACAAACCCATAGGAAACCCCAGTTCTACCATTAACAATGACATTCACAATATCCCGGTGAGATTGTCTTTTAATTACCTCACTCAGTTTAGAACCTGGAGGAAATAAATTTGTATCCGCCAATTTCTGACTTAAACTTACTAACTTTTGGGCATAGTCTGAAGAATTAGGTTCGTATTTACCTAACTTAAATTTATTCAGAGGTAAAGGTAAAATCGGTACATAAACTTTAGGGATAATAGACTTTAACACAAAAGTGTCAATTTCATTCCTAGCAAATACCGAATCAGACAAATTCATATTTAAAATTGAGAATTGGGACTCAGCTACACCAATCACAATTTCTGAGAAAGTTCTGATTAAAGTATTTAACCCCATCTTGATTTTTTGTTGATAGGGTGTTTGCCAATTGATAAACTCTTGGTTTAATTCAGTTAAAACAATTACCTGAGTATTGGTAGGATCTTCTATATATTTAGCTGCACATTCTTCCGCCCAACTTATTAAAGCTGCAATACGAGAAACAGAAATTTTCTTACCTTTTAAAACCAACTTAGAATAAAGTTGATACAACTTTTCCGCCGCAAAAGTTTCCGCCCGACTTCTGAGAGATGGGGGTCTGTCCACATCTACCACAGCGTTAACCCCAGTTTTTACCACTCTGGTTTTAATACTTTGCTTCAAATTTAAACCGGGAATTTTAAACTCATAACGAAACTCAGTGGTTGCTTGTTCCCAAGAAAGAACCTGTACCCCATACTCTCTAAGTTTTTGTTGTAACTCGGCTCTAAATTTGATAATTTCTTGATTTTTATATCCCTTGGGAATTGGGCGAAAAGTCATAGTTAATTTTTGCGCCATTAACTTGGGGTCAATAATTGGTGGCTTAGATTCCTGTTCAGAATTATCACCAGTTTCTCCAATTAACCGCCCAATAGTTTGTAAACTTAACCCATGAGTAGCCGGAACTTGATAAGCATAATTTGTTAAACATTCACTATCACGAAGATAGGCTAAAATTTCCGGTTTCCGGGCTGTTAATTCCGCGTGAATATCAGGAGTTAAAACCCCTTTGGGAGAACGAATATTTAACTTTTCATTTTCTACCCAAAATTGTACACCCTTTTCTCTGAGGCTAGATACAATTTCTGATGTATTCATACTTTTTTTCCTATTTTTTAGTAATTACAGGAGGGAACAGGGAACGGGGAACAGGGAACAGGGAGAAGAGGGGGATGAGGGAGAGATAAAAAATAATTAACGTAAGTTGCCCTTGAGGTAAAATGTCTGAATCAGGATGTCCAGGATTTAAGGATTTACAGGATGAAAACATGAATTTCATTACTCCATTATCTTCCTATTCCCTATTTCCTATTTACTGTTCCCTGTTCCCTGTTCCCTGTTCCCTAAAACACTAAAAATTAAATTTCAAATACTTCTGAATCTGAAGTTTGTACTTCTTCCGCTAAACGTTGTGATAAAGATTCAATAGTGGGATAATGCCAAAGTAAGAGAGGAGATAATTGAAAACCCAAATATTTACCAGCGTTAGCCGCCAACAACATTGCTTGAGCAGAATCTAAACCGTAACTATCTAAAGGTGCAGTAATATCAATTTCTGCTGCATCTACATTTAAAGTTGTAGCTAATTGAGATACTAACCAAGCTTGAATATCTTCAGCAGTCAAAGAATTTTTAGAGAAGCTCATGGAATTTTTACTGTTAGGATGACTAGTACAAGAAGGCAGGAGGCAGAAGGCAGGAGGCAGGAGGTAAAAAGGTTAGTTTAACTGGGTTTTAATCGGGTCTTACTGGATAGTCATTTCTGCCACACTGCACTAGAAACAGAAAAAGGAATGTTTATAAATGATTCAACATCTTTATAGAGAAGATTAGAGTAGTTTTCATCTGCGTCCATCTGCGTCCATCTGCGTCCATCTGCGTTTAAATATTAACCATCTAAATCTAAAATGAACACTTGAATTTTAGATCACAAAAGCTAAACCCTGATTACAAATCAATAACTACTCTAACTTTGTTGTAGTTAGATTAAACCTGATAAATTAGCCGCTTGGAATGGGTGATATTGACCGTAAACATCTGGCATTTGTAAGCCTTGAAGTTTTAAACATTGAATCCGATATAAATAGGCTGTACCAATCATCAAATGATTAGCAACATCAACAACATGACGGTTTTCTGGTGCTTCTAAATAAGAACCACGTACCCAGTCATTAAAACTACCCATAGCGGGACCGCACCAAATTTGATAATCAACTTCCCGGCCTTTTTCACCAGACCTAGACCAACGGGAAGATAAACCCAAATACCACCGGAAAATTAACGCCATTTTCAGTTTAGGATTATTCACCGCTTTACCCAATTTTTCAGGATTCTTTTGTGATAAATAAGTGGCTGTTCCTTCCCAAACTTCAGCGATAGTTTTACGGAAAATTTGCTTTTCTAACTTTTCTCTTTCCGCTTGGGGAATATCCTCAATTGAGTCATAAGCGCGATATAGTTCATATAACTTTTGCGCTCGCATTGGGAACATTGTCCCCCGTTTGAGAACTTGTAATTTGACTCCCATTTCAAACATATCAGCCGCAGGAGCCATCATCATATCGGCCATTTCTGCTTGTGCTAATAATTTTTTTGTATGTTCACAAGCTCCAGATTCTACACAAGATTGATTAATAGAACCTGTGACAATATAAGCCGCACCCATCATAAAACCGGCTAATGCTGATTGAGGTGTACCAATACCACCGGCTACACCAACTCTAATTGGTTGTTCATATTGATATTGAGTTTGAATTTCATCCCTTAAAGCAATAATTGAAGGTAATAAACAAACTAGGGGACGGTTATCTGTATGACCACCAGAATCAGCCTCTACGGTGATATCATCAGCCATAGGAACTTTAGCGGCTAAATTAGCTTGTAACTCGGTAATTAGTCCTTGTTGGACTAATTCTTTGAGGATTTTTGTGGGGGCTGGTTGTAAAAATTTGGTGGCAACTTCTCGACGAGAAATTTTAGCGATGACCTTATTATTGATTTCAATTTGATTAGCAGAATTTAAGCTTAGTCCTGCGACTCGATAATAAACAATGTTAGGGGTTAAATCTAAAAATGCTGAAGCTTCTACAGTTTTCACCCCATATTTGAGATATAAATCTACAGCCCGACGTTCTAGGGTTTGTTCAGGACTATGAATTAAATTAAAAGCGTAGGGTCCGTGAGGTAAAGCTGCTTGAATACGTTTGATAGCGGCTTCTAGTTGTTCTGCACCTAAACCACCAGCACCAAAAGAGCTTAAAATTTTCTCTTTACCTAATGCAATGACCATTTCTTCGGAAGCGATACCTCCAGCCATTGCACCAGTAGCATAAGCAAATTTTACACCATGAGATGCGAGGAAGTTGCGATCGCCAAATTGTTGTAGTTGTACCGGTGGCACAAAGGTCAATAGTTCAGCTTGTCCACCAAAACCATTTTCCGCCGGCGCGATATAACCATCATGAGTAACGCCAATTTTACCAGCGACTCTGACAATGTAACAAGGTTTATCTAAGGATAATAATTTATCTTTGATAGCGGCTTGTTCAAAAGCAATACTATCTAATGAACCTTTCCAAACTTGGGTTTGGTAGTTAGACCAAGCAGAAAAATAGAGGTCATTTTGATGTTTATTGAATACCGTATGTACATCTATTGTGGTCACGGTAATTATTCCTCAAATTAACTAAGGGAACAGGGAACAGGGAACAGGGAACACTTCGACTGCGCTCAGTGCGGTGCAGGGAACAGGGGGAAAGGGAGGGAAGGAGAGGAAAGGGGAGAAATAATTGTTTAAAGGTCTTTGTGATTAAAATTTATACTGTGGTTTCGTAGAAGGCACTGCTATGTCCTGACCCCCTTTAGGGTTCAACATTCCACCTTTAGGGTTCATCGTTCTAAGCAGTTGTGCAAAATTAATTTCCTACGTAAAGCAAGGGAACAGGGAACAGGGAACAGGGAACAGGGAACAGGGAACAGGGAACAGGGAACAGGGAACAGGGAACAGGGAACAGGGAAATA
>DATGXB010000274.1:0-7377 GCA_035299225.1 Nostocaceae cyanobacterium
TGTCTTTGTCCACATATTCTAATACTTCTGGTAAAAACAGTTCTATAAATTCCCAAAAGAATGTCTGGATGAGTTCTTTAAATAGTCGGTCGTGGTCTATCATTGGTGGTAAATGCAGGAATAGGGAAAATGTCTGAATCAGGATGGCCAGGATTTAAGGATTTGCAGGATGAAAACAGGATTTTTTATCACTAATTACAGTAGGGAACAGGGAAATAAGTTGTGTAATGAATTTTGCCTAATTATTTATTTGTTGCTGTTCTTTTAATGGTGGAATAAGAATAAGGTTGGAGAAAATATCTCGACGGTTGGAGATAATACTCCGTATTTTCCACAAAATAACTCGACGGTTGGAGAAAATAACTCGACGGTTGGAGATAATATCTCCGTATATTCCACAAAATAACTCGACATTCCGAGAAAATAACTCGACATTCCGAGAAAATAACTCGACACTCCGAGAAAATAACTCGGCATTTTCGAGAAAATAACTCGACGGTTGGAGAAAATATCTCGACATTCCAAGAAAATAACTCGACGGTTGGAGAAAATATCTCGACATTCCGAGAAAATAAGTCGAAAAATCAACCTTTTAGCTTGGGATATCAAGCTTTTATCCTGGATATCCATACAGCAGGAACAGGAGGAAGAGGTAGGGAAGCAGGGAACAGGAGGGAAACTAATGACTAATGACTAATAGTGTGTACTGTATTTATCTGCTATTTCCTGTACTTAGGGTATGGGCATTTGTCTGACATCTATTTTACCTGTAACGGCGTTGGTAATTAAAGCTGTATGGTATTCTTTTAACAATTCTATAGCTATGGTATGGTTCAACAAATCACAAGAAGTGCAGCATTTATTCCGGCTAATATAGCAGAGGGATATGGACGACGATATAGAGGAGAATATTTAAGATTTTTGGCTCTACCGTTCCCTTTATGCAAAACAACATTTATAGTAGTAGGTCGGGTTGAGGAACGAAACCCAACAAATGCTCGAAAATGTTGGGTTTCACTCCGTTCAACCCAACCTACAAAAATTAATTTAATATTATTTACTATAAGGGGAGCGATAGAAGCAGATTTTTAAACATAGCGCAAGGCTCAGTTAATGAATTAGAAACTCACCTAATTTTATCTCAACGAGTCGGATTATGTTCAGAACAAGACATAGAAATTATTCTTCACTTATTAAAAGAAGAAAGCCGAATGATTATTAGTCTTATTAAAAAGTTAGAAAGTTAAAATTTTTTCTCTCCTCCCTATTCCCTTCTATAAAAGCAGAATACACCCCAATCATTATGCTCAGTAACTTTCAACCTTCCTGTTCCCTGTTTTAACCAAATTGTCGCCAATTAGTTGGAGATTCCAGATAATCAGGTAGACGAGTTGTGCGATCGCCTGAAGCTAGGATAATCTGTTGCAATTCTAGATTTTTCACTCCTGTTAGTATTGCACCTGCTAATTTAACTTTATCTAATTGGGCGTTTTCTAAGTTTGCACCCATTAAATTTGACCAAGATAAATCAGCTTCTTCTAATCTTGCACCTGCCAAATTTGCCCCCATCAAGTTGGCTTGATGTAAGTTAGCTTCGGTTAAACTAGCCTCTGTTAAATCAGCAAAATAAATATCGGTTTGCTGTAATTTGGCCGCATTCAAATTTGCTTGGTGTAAGTTTGCTCCGTTTAAATTGGCGTTTTGCAAATTTGCTCCAATTAATCCGGCTAATTTTAAGTTAGCTTTGCCTAGTTTTGCACCTTGCAAGTTAGCTAAAAATAATTTTGCACCTTTTAAATGAGCAGCTTTCAGCGTTGCTTGCTGCAAGTTAGCTTTATATAGATTTGCACCTTGTAAGTTAGTTGAACGCAAACTAGCACCGAATAAATTAGCTGTACGGAGGTTTGCACCACAAAGGTTAGCCCGGTTGAGATTAGCCCAACTTAAATTGGTTCTGCGTAAACTGGCTTTACATAAATTAGCCTCATAAAGAATTATTCCCGTGAGTTTTGCCCCATCTAAATCTGCTGCTTGTAAATCTGCTTCGCGCAAATCTGCACCTGATAAATCCGCACCTCTTAAATCTACCCGTGGAAGTTTTGCACTGGGTAAATTTGCCATTTTAATATCGGTATTACGTAAATCTAATTTTTGATCTATGCGATCATGTTGATAGTTTCGTCTACCAATAACCGTAAGTGCGGCTTGAATGTCTGTTCTGAGTTTGACAGAATTTGATGATACATGAAAATCTACTGATTGGGGTTGGTTGAAATTAGTAGAAGTGGAATCTTCTGGGGTTAATTGTGGATTAACTGGAGAAATTGGGGCATTTTCACGAATAAAAGCCGTGAGGATTTCCATGATTGTCCAATGTTCTTGGGGAAAATCATAGGCAACTTTTTCTAAAGCATAAATAGCACCTGTGCGGATTTCTACTTTTTCATGTCCTAATTGAGCGATCGCACTTAAAAAAGTCTCAGCTATCATCCGATCTTGAATCAGTTTGGTGTGTTGTATACCCAAAGCCAAGTTTTTCTCAGCTGCGATCGCCTTTTTTTGCATTGCTAAGGTTCGTTTTGCTGCATAATAAGCATAAACCACCACACCTAAACCCAGAAATACTATAACCGCAGCTGTTAAAGTCTGATTTCTGTAAGCTATTTGTTGCTGAATTGATAACTTTTCGGTATTAGTAGATGCGAACACAATCAGTAACAACAAAATAGCTATTATCACTGTGATGATGATAAACAACTTCAAGGTTTTGTCTGTCTTGCGACGAGACACACCAGTAATTTTTTTCACAATCATGAGTTATTACTGAAATGATTGAGAAAACCAGTATAGCATTTAGCTTTTAATTTTGTTAAGTGGCCATAGAATTAAATAGAATTAATTAATTATTTTACTAATGGCTTAATCATATCTTCGTAAAATTATCTCTAGATAGTACAAATTTAGCACTAAGTAACAATGTTCTCAGCACTAAATTCAACAAAATGTATTTATTGTTGCTGAATTTATGACAACAATCATCTATTATTTATAACTTAGCTTCCCGTAAATTTGTACCTTGCAACACCACATAATTTAAAACCGCATCTTTTAAACTAGCTAAGTAAAGATTTGCTTTTTGTAGGTTAGCACGAGTAAGATTGGCTTTGTCAAGATTAGCGGAACTCAAAATTGCTCCCGATAGGTTAGCACAATGTAAATTAGCACTCTCTAGGTTAGCAGCTGTTAAAATTGCTCCTGTTAAATTAGCATTAGCTAAGTTCACACCAGATAAATTCGCTTGATATAAATTTGTGTGTTGGAGATTCGCACCTTGTAGATCCACTCCCCGCAAATCTGTATAACTTAAATCTAGTGGCGCTTGCTCTAGATGTAAATTGTAATTTCTATTACCAATTACCGAAATAGCCGCTTGGATCACTTGACAATTATTAATTGATGAGTTAACAGTCAAGTCCCCTTTAGGTTGACTAGGTGCGCGTGTGCGATCGCGAATAAAATTAGAGAGTGCATTCATAATTAACCAATGGTATTCCGGTTGATTTGCGGCGATTTGTTCTAAATCATTAATTGCAGCCAGATTATTTTCTAGCATATTACTTTCTAACTGGTTAATTATAATCTTTAATCTCAGTAAAAGAGATTGTTTTTTCTGATTATGGGAGATTTGTTGATAGAGTTCCAATATCCAAAGATAGATTTTTTTAATCAAGTTGTATTTTTTAGTTGCACTACTTTCCATAAATCGGGGATGATAAATAAATAACTTTGACATAATTCTAAAAATGCGAATATGACTTTTAATTAAGTAGTCGTGCAAAATTAATTTCCTACGTAAAGCAAGGGAACAGGGAACAGGGAACAGGGAACAGGGAACTAAGCTGTGTAATTAATTCTGCCTAATTACTTAATTTCTTCAAAATTAAACTTCTTATGTCATCACCCTATCAATAGGATTTATATTAAAACTTATCTCTAGAGGTATAGACATAAATTAATAAATGTGATAATCAAATTCATGAATTTTGATATACACACTTTTTACTATTCACCTATAATTGATTCACATCCTGATTAAATGAGGAATATTTCTTTTTGAACTGAAAGTCTGAAAATAAATACTTCTACGTTATTTCCTAAATGTCGAATATCTCTACATCTCAATATAGAAAATTTAAGCAAAAACTAAAGCTGGTTTTTAATAATACGAGTTATCCTAAGAAATAACACAGGTACATTATCTTATTACCGGGACAGATGGACAGCAATTTGCAGTCAAAACCGAAAAAACTGGTGCTAGTTGGTGGTGGACATACTCATGCGATTTTATTAAAAATGTTTGCTCAAGAACCATTATCTGGTATCAGTTTAACTTTAATTACTCCAGTTGTAGATACACCCTACTCTGGAATGTTACCAGGACATATTGCTGGTTTTTACAGCCATGCTGAATGTCATATTAATTTGCAAAAATTAAGTGATTTTGCTCAAGCACAGCTATATATTAACCAAGCAATTGGACTGGATTTAAAAAATAATCATGTACTTTGTGCGAACCAACAAGCAGTTGATTTTGACTTACTTTCTATTAATATTGGCAGCACTCCTACCAAAGCATCTGTATCAGGTGCAGCAGAATATGCAATTGGTGTGAAACCAGTAAAAGAATTTTTAGAAAATTGGTATAAAATACAAGCAGATGTCGCAGCTAATCCCCAAAAAACACTAAGTTTAGCTATTATTGGGGGTGGTGTTGGTGGAGTAGAATTAGCATTATCAATGCAGGCCAATTTACATCATATTTTACAACAACATCAACAACCAACAACCAATCTAGAAATACATTTATTCCAACGCACCAGGGAATTATTACCAAATCATCCTTATCAGTTGCGGCATTTAGTCAAACAAATTTTAACTGATAGAGGAATAAAATTACATTTAGATACAACAGTAACCGAGTTGTTACCTGTGGGAGATAAGATTGAAATAAATTGTCAATTTGGGTTGACGGTTAATTGTGACAAAGTTTTTTGTGTAACACACGCATCAGCACCGGAATGGGTAAAAAATTCGGGAATTGGTACAGATGCCGAAGGGTTTATTTTAGTAGATGATAATTTACAATCAATTACCCATTCTCAAGTATTTGCAGCTGGTGATATTGCCAGTATATTAAATTATCATTTACCGAAAGCTGGTATTTTTGCTGTACGTCAAGGTAAACCATTATATAGAAATTTACGACGTGCAATTCTGGGAAAACCTTTAAAACCTTATCACCCACAAAAAGAGTATTTGAGTTTAATTGGTACAGGAGATAAAAGAGCGATCGCATCCAGAGGTAATTTCACTTTACCACCCCATCCCCTACTCTGGCAATGGAAAGACTGGATAGATAAACGTTTTATGGCACAATTTATCTAAAATTCCCCATCTTCTAAAACTTGTGCTATTTTATCTACAAGTATCAGTCCAGAATTTGGTTGATCTCGATTCAGCAGTGTAACAATTGTGATTTGACTATTTACTAATTTAGGAAAATGAAAAGCTGCGGTTGAATATCCTGGACCCTCACCAGTATGTCCCCACATTCCCCCGTAAGGTGACTCTACATCTACAGCAACTCCTAACCCATATCCTGCTAATTTGAGCGGTGGATATTCTCCAAAAATATGTACAGGAAAAGACATTTGTTTAACTAAGGTCAGAGGAATAATTTTTCCTGTAAATAGTGCGTCTATAATTTTAGCTAATTCTAGTGCAGTAGAGACGACAACACTATGGGAAACCCAACCAGGATGATAGATATGAGTGATATTTTGTAATTGATTGCTACTGAAAAAATTACTAAAACCTGGTGTAAGTTCTTGTACATCCTCAAGGGTAAGAGGGAGAAAAGTTTTTTGCAAATTCAGGGGTTCAAAAATCACACTTTTCATCAGTTCCTGTATAGATAAACCTGTGACTTTTTCTAGTATGCACTTCACCACTAAATAACCAAGATTAGAATATTTCCATCCTTGACCGGGAATAAATTGTAAACCTTGCTTTTGAATTATTTGGAAAAAATCTTGTGTTGACCAAGGGGAAGCAGGATTTGCTTTTACGGTTGCAAAATAAGCAGACATTTCTCCATAGTCTGGCAGTCCACTGGTATGGCTTAATAGCTGTTTTAGCGTGATTGAAGCATCAAGAATAGGTTCATATTTTTGTAAAGAGGTATCAAAATTTAGTAATCCTTGATTAACTAAATATAATGATATTGTGGCTAAAAGAATTTTTGTAATACTATAGATATAAAAGGCTGCATCTGTGGGTAATAAGACTTGATGATTTAAGTCTTGATATCCAATTCCTAATTCTAAAAAAGTTTGATTGTTGATATATATAGCAACAGCACTCCCAGGAATTTGAGAGGTTTTGATAAATTCTTCAATTACTAATTTGAGTTGTGCTTGTAGGTCTTGATTGATCATAATTTTTTTAAATTTATAATAGTGGAATACTTATTTTAAACAATGAAAATTTTTAGCTTGGTGAAGCACTATTATGGCACAATCTATCTAAACTTCCAAATTCACATTAATTCATCAATGTCTAATCACCAAAAACAAACTATTCTCTTAACTTTTTCTTTACTGCTTAATATTGCATTGGGTTTTTTCTTTAAAAAGTATACTGGAATTGCCCATCAATGGTTTAATAATAATGGTGCGGCTGTATTTTATGAAATATTCTGGTGTTTATTTGCTTTTTGGTGGTGGAGAAGTGCAAAGGCAATCAATCAAATACCTATTTATGTTTTTACAAGTACCTGCATTTTAGAATTTTTACAGCTTTGGCATCCACCATTTTTAGTTGCTATTCGTGCTACATTATTAGGTAAATGGGTGCTTGGTAGTACGTTTTCTTGGTGGGATTTTCCCCATTATTTTTTAGGTTGTGTTTTGGGTTGGTTGTGGTTACGACAATTACAGAGAATTAGTTATGCGAAAAGTAGTTAAAGTTAAACCAAATGCCAGACAACAAAAAATTGAAGAACAGTCTGACGGTAGTTTAATTGTACATTTAAAATCTCCGCCAATAGATGGGAAAGCTAATGAGGAGTTGATTAAGTTACTAGCTGAAAAATTTGCTGTTTCCAAGTCTGATATTAGGATAAAATCTGGTATTTCTTCACGTCAAAAATTAATTGAAATTGATACAGAAGTTTAGATAAAGGGAACAGGGAACAGGGAACAGGCAATAGGCAATAGGCAATAGGCAATAGGCAATAGGCAACAGGTAATAGGTAATTAGGAATTAATTCTTATTTTCTCCCCTGCTCCCTGCTCCCCTGCCCCCTGCTCCCTGCCC
>DATGXB010000275.1:0-19389 GCA_035299225.1 Nostocaceae cyanobacterium
CCCATCAAAATTAAAAAGCATGGTCGAAAAGAAAAAAGCGTTTTTCGTTATGGGTTAGATCATCTTCGTTCTATTGTTACTGATTTAGACTTGAATCATAGTGAATTTCTTCTCTCTCTACAATTTTTGTCCTGTACTTAGACTAATGAATACAATTTCTCATGCAGAATAGATTAAGCTATTATTCCGCTTTTTCTTTGTTCTTTTGATTTTGATGCTCATGGAATAATCATTTTTCCCTGTTAAGAGCTTTAATACCAAGTTAATTTTATACAGATACTCTAGTTAAAGCGCAGATTTGCTTAGTATAAAAATGTAAATTATCAGGAAAAATTTTTAAGTAAAGATGATTATGTAATTTTTGAGATGCGATCGCCCACTAACATCACTGTTTAACTTACCTGGCAATGAGCAGCACTGAGAAACGTTGTCTTCTCAGTTTATTTCTGGAATAAATCATCAATTACTCTTGCTATCTGTCTCTAGCTGTGGTATTTGATTCAGTCCAGTGCCCCAACTTCTCCCTGATGACAGTTTCCTGACAAGAAGTTAATTGTTTTTTTCTAAAGTATTGTTACCGGATCGTGATATGATTCAGCTGACTGAATGTGCAGTCATCCAATTTAGCTGTACTGGTTTCAAGTGCTGTGAGCTTGTCAGACGAATCAACCGCACCCACTCCGACAACACAACAAGACACTCAATCTGGTTTTGACAACACAGAACCAGACAACTCCTCTATGCAGGAGTTCTATCAACTCTATCAACAGTTGTTAGTAATCACACTTGTGTTAACAGGAGTCATTTTTGTCTCTGTGTGGATATTTTATTCCCTCAACATTGCTCTAAATTATCTTTTAGGAGCGTGTACAGGTGTGGTTTACTTGAGGATGTTGGCAAAAGATGTGGAGCGTTTAGGGAGAGAAAAACAAAGCCTAAGTAAAACAAGACTAGCTTTATTAATTGCTCTGATTCTGCTAGCATCACGGTGGAATCAATTGCAAATCTTGCCCATCTTCTTGGGTTTTCTTACCTATAAAGCTACACTCCTCATCTATGTAGTTAGGGGGGCAGTTGTCTCTGACTAAGAAAAGCTCCAGCAACCCTAAAAACGCCCCCTCGTCTCCAGGTAAGATTGGAGAAACGATTGATCTAAAAAGAAAATGCTGAATTTTCTGAACTCCTACACCCTCCCACTCGCGGAACTAGAAGTAGGTAAACACCTGTACTGGCAAATAGGAAACTTAAAACTGCATGGTCAGGTGTTTCTCACCTCTTGGTTTGTTATAGGCGCACTAACATTAGTTTCCGTCTTAGCAAGCAGCAACGTTAAACGCATTCCTAGCGGCATCCAAAACCTAATGGAGTTTGCCCTAGAATTTATCCGGGATTTGGCAAAAAACCAGATTGGCGAGAAAGAATATCGCCCCTGGGTGCCTTTTATCGGCACTTTGTTTTTGTTCATTTTTGTGTCAAATTGGTCAGGGGCACTTGTCCCCTTTAAATTAATTCACCTGCCAGAAGGTGAATTGGCCGCCCCCACTAGTGACATCAACACAACTGTTGCATTAGCTCTGTTGACCTCCTTAGCGTATTTCTACGCCGGATTCAGCAAAAAGGGCTTAGGGTATTTTGGTAACTACGTGCAACCAGTGTCGTTCATGTTGCCATTCAAGATTATTGAAGATTTCACTAAACCCTTGTCCCTAAGCTTCCGTTTATTCGGTAACATTCTAGCTGATGAACTAGTGGTAGGAGTGTTGGTATTACTTGTACCCTTGTTCGTGCCTCTGCCAGTAATGGCTTTGGGTCTGTTTACCAGCGCTATTCAGGCACTAATTTTTGCCACTCTTGCAGCCGCTTACATTGGTGAAGCGATGGAAGATCATCATGGTGGCGAAGAGCATGAGGGACATCATTAAAAATTCCCTCAGATGACAAACAAACAGTCATGAGTCATTGGCCATGAGTCATAAGTCATTAGTGAATGACAAAGGACATAAAGGCATAATGGCAAGTGACAAAAAGCAAAACTACAACTGTAACGCTCACTTGTTTCTGTAAAAGTAAGGAAAGAATATCATGGATCCATTAGTTTCTGCTGCTTCCGTATTAGCTGCTGCTCTAGCTGTTGGTTTGGCTGCTATCGGCCCTGGTATTGGTCAAGGTAATGCAGCAGGACAAGCTGTAGAAGGTATTGCTCGTCAACCTGAAGCTGAAGGTAAAATTCGCGGTACATTGCTCCTCAGCTTGGCGTTTATGGAAGCGTTGACCATTTACGGTCTAGTTGTGGCTCTAGTATTGCTGTTTGCTAACCCCTTCGCATAATCAGTACCAATTACTGTAAACGCCAGCTTGGCGGTTTTTTGCAGGGTATCCTGAGTGATGAGTCAAATCTAAGTTATCAATTCTCTTTGATAGCTTAGGACTCAAAACTCAGAACTAAAATACTAGATAGGAATCAGCCACCATGACACACTGGATCACCTTATTGGCAGTAGAAGAAGTTGCCAAAGAAGGGGGTTTATTTGATCTAGATGCGACTTTGCCCTTGATGGCAATTCAGTTTCTAGTCTTAGCCTTGATCTTAAATGCAACTCTTTACAAGCCTCTGGGTAATGCCATTGATGGCCGGAATGAGTATGTCCGTAACAATCAATTGACAGCCCAGGAACGTTTGTCAAAAGCCGAAAAATTAGCCCAGCAATATGAGCAGGAACTAGCAGGGGCTAGAAGACAAGCTCAAACAATTGTTGCTGAAGCTCAAGCTGAAGCCCAAAAGACAGCTGCTCAAAAAATTGCCGCAGCTCAACAGGAAGCCCAGGCACAGAGAGAACAGGCTGCGAAAGAAATTGAGCAGCAAAAACAACAAGCTTTAGCGGCGCTAGAGCAACAAGTAGATGCCTTAAGTCGGCAAATATTAGAGAAACTGTTAGGGGCTGATTTAGTTGGTCGGCGCTAACAGTGAAGAACTTAAGGTTGTAACAGTTAAAGAACATTATTAAAAACGCCAAAGCCAAGTATCAATTTGGCAGCGTTGAATGATGTTAAGCTTTGGCAGCGCAGTTGTGGACGAAAAATCATGGGGACTTTATTACTGTTGATGGCCGAAGCCAGTGCCGTTGCAGGTGAATTGGCTGAGGAAGCAGGTCACGGTGGTTTTGGTCTCAATACCAATATATTAGAGACCAACCTGATCAACCTGGCCATTATTATTACTGTGCTGTTTGTATTTGGGCGCAAAGTTTTGGGTAACACTCTCAAAACTCGCCGGGAAAATATTGAGACAGCAATTAAGAGCGCCGAGCAAAGAGCAAAAGATGCGGAAGCGCGATTGAAAGATGCACAAATTAAGCTAGAACAAGCTCAAGCTGAAGCCGAAAGAATCAAAAAGGCAGCCGAAGGAAACGCCGAAGCTGCGAAAAAGGCAATTTTGGATCAAGCTACTGCTGATATTCAAAGAATGCAGGATGCTGGGGCGGCTGATTTAAATGCCGAATTAGATAAAGCGATCGCTCAACTCAGACAAAGGGTAGTTATTCAAGCACTACAAAAGGTTGAGACTGAACTTAAAGGCGGCATTGCTGACGATGCTCAAATCACACTTATTGACCGTAGCATCGCACAATTGGGAGGCTAAACAATGAAAAGTAATGCAGCAACGGCTGAAGTAGCCCAACCTTACGCTCAAGCTCTCCTATCCATAGCCAAATCTAAGAACTCAACAGAAGAAATTGGCGCAGATGTCCGCGCTGTCTTAGGTTTGTACTCTGGTAGCAAAGAGTTAGAAACTTTTTTGGGCAACCCCTTTGTACAACCAGAAAACAAAAAAGCTCTACTTAAGCAGGTATTAGGGGAAGGTGTTAACCCCTACCTGCGTAACTTTTTGTTGCTGTTAGTTGACAAGCGTCGCATCGAATTTTTGCCACCAATCTTACAGCAGTACCTAGCACTATTACGGCAACTGAATCAAACCGTATTAGCAGAAGTAATTTCTGCTGTGCCATTAACCGAAGCTCAACAGCAATCAGTTAAAGAAAAGGTACTCGCTATCACTAAAGCGCGTCAAGTAGAACTGGAAACCAAAATTGACCGCGAGATTATTGGTGGTGTGATTATCAAAGTAGGATCTCAAGTAATTGATTCCAGCTTACGGGGTCAATTGCGCCGCTTGTCTTTGCGCTTAAGCAGTTAAGGAGGCAGGAGGCAGAAGGCAGAAGTAATTACAGTCCGTTTCAGGTAAATGAGGTACAAATTGTGGGAACAAAGCTTATATAAACAGACTTTCACCCTTCCTGTTCCCTGTTCCCTGCTGTAATGTTTTGACTTTTGACTTTCCCCTTATCTCCCTCATCATTTCTTCCGTCTAGCAAGCACATAAAACACAGAAACATGGCTATTTCTATTAGACCTGACGAAATCAGCAGCATTATCCAGCAACAAATCGAGCAATACGACCAAGAAGTCAAAGTTGCTAATGTGGGTACTGTTCTGCAAGTAGGTGACGGTATTGCCCGGATCTATGGCTTGGAAAAAGTCATGGCTGGGGAACTCGTAGAATTTGAAGATGGCACAGTTGGCATCGCCCAAAACTTAGAAGAAGATAACGTGGGTGCGGTATTAATGGGTGAAGGCCGCAACATCCAAGAAGGTAGCAGCGTAACCGCTACTGGTAAAATCGCTCAAGTTGGTGTAGGTGAAGCTTTAATTGGTCGTGTAGTTAATGCTTTAGGTAAACCACTTGACGGTAAAGGTGAAATCAAAACCACCGAAACCCGTTTAATTGAATCCCCTGCACCCGGTATTATTGCTCGTCGTTCCGTGCATGAACCCATGCAAACCGGGATTACCGCCATTGACTCCATGATTCCCATTGGTCGGGGTCAACGAGAGTTAATCATTGGCGATCGCCAAACCGGTAAAACAGCGATCGCTATTGACACCATCATCAACCAAAAAGGTGAAGATGTCGTTTGTGTTTACGTAGCTGTAGGCCAAAAAGCTTCCACCGTTGCTAACGTAGTCCAAACATTACAAGAAAAAGGCGCGATGGATTACACCGTCGTAGTTGCTGCTAACGCCAGTGACCCCGCCACCCTACAATTCCTCGCACCCTACACCGGCGCGACCATTGCCGAATACTTCATGTACAAAGGCAAAGCGACCCTGGTAATTTACGACGACTTATCCAAGCAAGCCCAAGCTTACCGTCAAATGTCCCTGCTGTTACGTCGTCCACCCGGACGGGAAGCTTACCCTGGTGACGTATTCTACATTCACTCCCGCTTATTAGAACGTGCCGCTAAATTAAGCGATGAATTGGGTAAAGGTAGCATGACAGCACTACCCATCATCGAAACCCAAGCCGGCGACGTTTCCGCCTACATTCCTACCAACGTAATTTCTATTACCGACGGTCAGATTTTCTTATCTTCTGACTTATTCAACGCCGGTGTTCGTCCTGCGGTTAACCCCGGTATCTCCGTATCCCGTGTAGGTTCTGCGGCACAAACCAAAGCCATGAAGAAAGTTGCTGGTAAGATTAAACTGGAATTAGCACAGTTTGACGACCTGCAAGCCTTCGCGCAATTTGCTTCCGACTTAGATAAAACTACCCAAGACCAATTAGCACGGGGTCAACGTTTACGGGAATTATTGAAACAACCCCAAAACGATCCTCTGTCCGTAGCTGAACAAGTAGCGATTCTTTACGCTGGTATTAACGGATATTTAGATGATTTAGCTGTTAACCAAGTTACCAGCTTTGTGAAAGGTTTCCGCGAATACTTGAAAACCAGCACCAACTCTTACTACTCCTCAGTACAAAGTAAGAAAGTGTTGGGTGACGAAGAAGAAGCAGGATTAAAAACTGCTTTAACCGAATTCAAGAAAACCTTCCAAGCTACAGCCTAGCAATTTTGGGTTTTGGATTTTGGGTTTTGGTGCGGCAGTGCTGGGACATTTTCCAGTAAAGACTGCCCACCCGGAGGGATTAAATCTAAAATCCGAAATTCCAAATCTAAAATCTAAAATCTAAAATCTAAAATCGGATTATGCCAAACCTGAAAGCCATACGCGATCGCATTCAGTCGGTCAAAAACACCAAAAAAATTACTGAAGCTATGCGGCTAGTGGCAGCTGCACGGGTGCGTCGCGCTCAAGAACAAGTCATCGCCACCCGTCCCTTTGCTGACCGTCTTGCCCAAGTATTATACGGCTTACAAACCCGCCTCCGCTTTGAAGATGTAGACCTGCCTTTACTGAAAAAACGGGAAGTTAAATCAGTAGGGCTGTTGGTCATTTCAGGCGATCGCGGTTTGTGTGGTGGTTATAATGCTAACGTCATCCGTCGTGCTGAAAACCGTGCTAAGGAATTAAAAGCAGAAGGTTTAGACTATACATTTGTCATAGTTGGCCGTAAAGCTACCCAATACTTCCAACGTCGTGAACAGCCTATAGACGCAACCTATAGCGGACTAGAGCAAATCCCCACCGCCGCCGAAGCAACCCAAATCGCTGATGAGCTACTTTCTCTATTTCTATCAGAAAAAGTAGACCGCATCGAATTAGTCTACACCAAATTCGTATCCTTGGTGAGCTCTCGTCCCGTTGTGCAAACCTTGTTACCCCTAGATGCACAAGGTTTAGAAGCAGCCGACGATGAAATTTTCCGCCTCACTACACGCGGTGGTCAATTTGAAGTAGAACGCCAAAAAGTTACCGCTACAGCCCGGCCATTACCCCGTGACATGATTTTCGAGCAAGATCCAGTACAGATCCTCGATTCTCTGTTACCCCTGTATTTGAGTAACCAACTATTACGCGCCTTACAAGAATCCGCCGCTAGTGAACTAGCCGCCCGGATGACAGCAATGAGCAACGCCAGCGACAACGCCGGTGAGTTAATCAAAACCCTCTCACTGTCTTACAACAAAGCCCGTCAAGCCGCAATTACTCAAGAACTTCTGGAAGTTGTTGGTGGTGCGGAAGCACTCAGTTAATTTGTTAGTTGGTGATTGGTAATTGGAAATCATAAAATCAACAATACCAATCATCAATTACTAAAACAGGGAACAGGGAACAGGGAACAGGTTTGAAATTACTTTAAATTTTTCTAAATTATAAAATTATTTTTAATAATTTAATTACATAATTAATTGAAATTAAATTTAATTAACCTAAAAAATAACAATTCAAATTTACAATTAATTTTCATCAATTTCTTGAAGTAAATATTTCCAAGTTTCCGTTTGTTCTTCTTGTTCTCCCTCTTCCAACCATTCCTGTGTTAATTTTTTAAGTGCTTGATATTGTTGATTTAAAATCTCTTGATGTTGTGTATCTATTTCTGATTGAGTATTATTTGATAATTCTGGTTTCAGAGTCACACTTTCTCGAAATACTCGCAAAATTTGCAGTAAATTCGGCCAATATTGTTTAGGTGTAGCTTGAATTTCTCGTAAAATCTCTGTCAGATAACTTTCTTCAGCAGTATTATTGACTTCAGGTTTATTAATTAAACTTGGTTGATACATACACTAAGTTTCTAGGAAGTTACAGGGGAGGATCATTAAGTAACCGTTGAGTAGAATTAATCAAACTATCTTGAACTTGACGCTGTTCTTTAATTGTACTAAAAGTTTCAATAATTGGATCTAAACAACGTTTTGCATCTTCATATCCACGCCGTTGAAGTTCTGTAATTCGTTCATAACTAAAATCTAACCAACTATCAATTAAACCTATAACTGGAATATCTGATTTATTAATTGACTGTTCTGGCCTAATTTCAATTATAGTTTGTTCTGGAAAATTATGACGATTCCAACTTGCACCATTTCGCAGGTGAATAATAATTGTATGAGTGCAACCACGCGCAGCTAAAGCTCCTAATGGCACATTATCAGCTAAACCACCATCAATATAGGATTTTCCATTTATTTCTCGACTAGGAAATGCTAAAGGAAGCGCAGCACTAGCTAAAAGTAAATTATAAATTGTTTCCTCATCTCTCAAATTTTGTACACAAAGCCAGTGAGCATCCGTTCCTGTACGAGCGCGAACAAAATCAATTAACCAATCATATCCTAAACCGGGAATTTTCAAAGAAGGAAATACAGTCACCCATAACTCAATACCATTTTTCAAATTATGCCAATTGATTTTTTTTCTTAATATTTGTTCAATAGGAGTCGGATCAAAAATAGCATTAGAATCTTTTAATAAACCTTGTTCTAGCAAAAAACTAAATATCCATTCCCGCAATGTAGGAACAAAAGTTTGAGCAGTGTAACTCAATGTACGTATAACTGTACTTGTGTTAGGGCGTAAAATTTCAGCTTCAGCCAGTTCTTCCCAAAATTTATTTAACTGCTCTACTGCTTGCGGAAAAGGACAATAAGCAGACAAAACAGCACCATTAAGAGCACCTATGCTAGTTCCCGCAATAATATTAGGAATTAAATCAAGTTCAGCAATGTATTTTAATGCACCAGCTTGATATGCTCCTTTTGCACCTCCGCCGGTTAGTACAAGTCCAAATCTAGGGTTAGCAGTTTTCATAAAAAATCAGATTATTAATTAGAAATATTGCTCATTATTGTTAAACAATCATTTGCAGTTTCTTCTACAATGGTTGTGATAAATTCCCGTGCATCGGTAGTTCTGGAAATAGTGTCAATTTGAGAACGACAGAGATAAATTGCACTTTGAGCAGGTTTACTTGGTCTAACTTCTGCTGGAAGTGTTGCTAGTTCTAATGTTGTACCAATAACAAATAAATAGGGGATATTTGTTAATCTTGTTTGGGGGATAGAACGAATTTCTAATAAACCCGCAGTTAATTCTCTATCATCATTTGTCATTGCAGCCCAAGATTGATCTAATAAATCACCCAGTCCGAAAAAACTACTAGGTAATTCTTTATTATGAGCAAGAATTTTATTTACTAATAATTGGCGATAACGTTCTTTATCACCTGTTTCTAATTCATACAAAATTACCGAACTGCTGAATACTTCCCTTGCTAATAATGCAACTTGTACAGCCCAAGGTAATTTAGTATAAGTTTGTCCAGCAGCCCAAGCCGTGATAATATGATCTAAATCTTCATTAGCAGCAACTCGTACTTCTAATTTACGCACTCGTGACTCAAGATTATTTAGTCTTGCTCCCACTTGTTCAGCTAATTGATTTAATTGTTCACTCAGTTTAATGATGGCATTTTCTTGTGTTTGTAGTCTTTGTTTTTGATGACGAATAGCATCACGGGCTTCTAATAATGAATTTTGGGTAATTTCTAGCGCAACTTGACTAATTTTCAATGAGTCAGTGAGTTCTAAAACCCATTGATAAAGTGCTTCTTGTCCGGCTATTAAGTTACCTTCTAAAAGAAGTTGACGTTTATTATCACTACCATCAAGTTTAGCAATAAGGTTGCCAAACCATCCTCTATTTTTGCGATAGCGGATAATATCTTTATTAACTTGGATACCATTTATTAAGTCAATTATGGCTTTATCTCCCACTACAGGAACTCGTTTTTGGAGTTGTTCGAGTGTTTGAGTTGATGGATTTGTAAAACCTGTATTTTGTTTTAAACTGCTTGGTTCTTGAGGATAGGAAAGATTAGACATTATTTCTCTCTTATTAATTGTTGAGTACGTTCAAGACAGGTACTAGCTTTATTAATTTTTTCATTAGCATCTGGAACTATAGCATAAAGTTCATTCACTAATTTTTCCTTTTGTTCAAGGGAAAGTTTTTGGTCGTTTTGTGCTTGTCGTAAACTATCTCTATAGTTCCGAAGATAACCATCAAGAGATTCAAAAAATGTATTTATTCTTTCCTGAAAATCTTCATCTAAATATTTACTAAGCCCTTGATTAATTACTTCAACATTCATATCAATTGATTGATTAATCTGTGTTACCAATTCTTGCAAAGAAACAATATAATAATCTTCTTTTTTATCGGGCTTTTTTTTCTGAGTTGGAACGTCTACTGGAACTATCCATAACCAATGCCACCAAACTCGTTTTTTTTCAGGTACAGTTTCGTAACCCTGATCGATATATCTAGTTTGGTTCTTAACACGAGGTTTAGCTACATCTAAATTATCAGATTGTAGATTTGGTTGAGGTAATGACAAATCTATATTGAAAGCTTCATTGAGTCGTGTACGCGCTCTTTCAATAATTGGTTTCGTTTCTTTATCTAGAAAATTAATTAGTCCTAAACGTGCCTGTTCAATTTCTTTTCCTGTTTTATTTCTTACAGAAGATAATAAACTTTCTGATCTCTGTTTAGCCCAGAAAATTGCTTGATTAGCAAATTCTTCAGCTTCCAATTCACTGGTAAATTCAACTGCTCCCTTAGTTTTATATTCTAATTTAGACCTTATTCTTTGAGATATCCAGCTAGGAAATATTTCAAAATCGCCAAGCTTTGTTAGAAAAATTTCCCTTCCTTTTATATCCATTTTTGTCATTAAATCAGCACGAGCATAGTCTTCTTCAATAAAATAGTCTTCAATGCTTACTAAAGCTTCTTTTTTAAGATCAGTCAGAATTTCATTAAGATTATTCTGAAGTTGTGATCTAATATTTTCTACTTCTCTAATACGACTACGACATAATTCAAGCCGTTTTAAATCAGCTTCTAAAGCACTAACTTCATATTGTAATTTTTCTGCATCTTGAGAAATAGCACTGCTGCGGAGTTGTATATCATCCCGTAATGCGAATAAACGATTGCGTCCAAGATTTAACGCTGATTTCATTGTTCTGGGTGCAGCACTTTCCAACAGAGCATTAATAGCTTTTTCTAAAAATGGCGCAAAACCTGAATCTTCCCAAAGATATTGAGCTTCTTCTTGCAAGTCTTTTACGGTTGCTTTTGCTAGTTTTTGTTCCCACCTTGCTCCTAGTGCTTCTTGAGCTAATACTTCTACTGTTTGCATTTCTGCAATATCAATACTAGGATTTTGTTGCAATTCTAGCATAAATTTAGCCGCAGAAAAAGCGCGTATTGCTGAAACTTCAAAAACTCTATCGGTATTACTAGAATCACTAATTTCTAGGTCAGCAGCAACAAACTTCTCTACTTGTTCAGTCGTCATGTCACCTTTTCTGCGCTGATCAACTTTGTTGACTAAAACATATAAATTATCTTTACCCAATAACTCAATAACTGGCTGGATTTCCTTTTTAACGTCTTCTGCTGCTTTATTATTTAGTTGTGTGAAGTCAAGAACAATCAGCACCATTGAACTTTTTTTTAGCTGATCTGCAACTACTGTTGCTAGTCTTAGATTTTCTCCTGCTTCGTTGGGACCTGGTGTATCAACAATAACTAGATTACCAAGTTTTTCTTTCTGTCCTGTTTTTTGCGATCGCCAAAATGGTGTCTCAATTCTAGGAACATCCATAATACGACTCAAAGGATCGTTGGATGGATCTAATATGCTACATAACCGAACAATATCATTCAAAACAGTCAATACTTTAATAATTTCTTCGCATCCAGAAGCTTTTTTAGGAGTTAACAATCCTATCGTATCTTGAATTTCTTTTAATAATTCCATCAAATGAGGATACTGAGCTATCTTTTCTTGCATTTGTTCAATACCTAATGTCTCAGTCTTTTCCTTTAAAGCTAAAATCGTCTCTTGGAAAACTGATAAAATTTTGGTACTTACGGTTAGAATTGGTTCTGTTAGTTCTGAATTAAAGATTATTTCAGTTGGTAGTGTCGTCATTGCAGCATTACGACTGGGTAAAATACCTTGTCCAACAATTGCATTAATAATCGTAGACTTACCAGCTTTCATCGGTGCAACAACAGACATCACCAATTCTAATTCCTGTACATTACGGGCTGAATCCGCTATTTCTTGCTGAAATTTACCATACCTTTCACTAGCAACATCAGAACTCAGGGCGGTACTAGCACGATTCATCAACAAACTGATTTGCTCTAGCAAGTCAATTACATCCGTTTGCAAATCTTGTACATTTGGCTTCAGCGTTTGAGAATCCATCGGTCTGTACTCCACACCCTCATAAATCCACTATATTAAATTTTCTATTACTAAAAAAGATTATACAAACAGTAAAAATACGCAAAATTCGTTTTTACACATAACTTAACTTAACTTAACTTATTGTTTTGTGTCTAGATGTGTTATTTGTGATAATACAGCAAACATTCTTATACTATTCATGGCGATCGCCTCTCGTTCTCCAATGGTGTTGTAAAATATCTATCCCTACCCCTAATTTATCGAAAAATTAAAAATCTATAGTTTTTAGTTGTCAACTGCCAAAACTGCAAACTATAATGGGGGTAGATAGAAAAAATCATGGGTCCGTAACGGTTTCGACAGGTTGGCGAAAGCTACTCTGTGATTCAGGTCGAGAGCGAGTCTTCTCTCGCAAATATCAGACTCAAAAAAAAGTAAATGCGAACAATATCGTACCTTTTGCTCGTAAGCAAGCTGCTGTAGCTGCCTAAACACCTCTTTCAGGTTCGAGCGCTTTTAGTTTGACTCCGTTAAGGACTAAAGGCAACCCCCAACGGACGCTCTAACAAGCCTTCTCTGGTAGACTTGTTAGCTAAGACAAACCGGAGCATCCTACGTTCGGGACAATGAACGCTTCCCGCCTTGAGGATTAAAAAGGCTAAACCTGTGAATGAGCGGAAAGTCAATACCCAATTTGGACAGCAGTTCGACTCTGCTCGGATCCACTTCCAATTAGCAAAACAGTCCATTTACAAACTGTAAGTGGACTTTGTTTTTGAGACTCCTAGAGTAGAGACGTTCCAGGGAACGAATCTACTCCTAAAAAAAGGTCAGTCAGAATATCCGCAACACCAGAAATTTTTTTATAAAAAAATGTAAATTTCCGGCACAATCTGCATAAATTTCTTACTGAAGACCGATTACTAATTTAGACTTGATTGCAGAAGTTGGGAAAAGATGATATCCCACTTCTTGGGAGATGGGAGAAAGAATCGTGCTGTTCTTTTTCCCTCTAACCCTTCTTTGAACAAATTACTCAAAGTAGCAAAACTGAATTTGGCTCTGAATTTAACTGCTTGTATTCAGTTAGATGCATTCTTTGGCGATTTGTTCCGTGTGCTTAAAGCCCTACCCCTCTTTTTGAGCACCCGCCGCAATCTATCAGGACTCAGATAAACCTGGCGTTCAGATGCGAGTTTTTTGGCTAGTTGCTTAGAGTTGTAAGCTTGGGGGTCTTGAGCTAAACAATTTTCCAAATATTCTAAATCTGATTCTGAATAGCGGGGTTTTCCTCCTCGACCTGGAGCATCCCATAATCCGGCTAGACCCATTTTTTCCCAACGATGCAGAGTTTGTCTGACCGTGGAAATCGCCCAGTTTAAACCTAGTGCAATTTGCTCATTTTTTAAGCCACGAGCATTGAGCAGTAAAACCTGAGCACGATCTCTAGTCCGTTGAGGAACTTCTTTAGCTTTCCTCAATTCTTCTAGTGTCTGCTTTTCTTCTTCCGTTAAAACAATTTTCAGTCGGCATCCCATAGGTAACAGTCTTTTACAGAGTTGTTGGCATCAATTATGTGTATTCACGCCTGTTTACTTACAAGCCAAGTATAATGTAGCACTGTACGTCAAGCTTGATCACAAAAATTTTTATTGCCGAACTCTAGCCAGGGTAGTCTGCTGTAAGCAAAGCATAGACTTGAAAAAACACTAATTTGTCAGTAGTTTAACCAAGGGTTATAAAAATAGCTTTCCTTATTAGCATTGTCAACAGCAAAGATTAGTTATTCTGTATAACAAAATACTAAATTTATACTGTTTATACACTCGGTTATACTAACAAAGCAAATTTTAGTGACGATGAGCAGAATTTCATTAATAAACCTGACTAGAGCATAGACTAACTAAGTTAATATCTTGATAATTGCAAAAAAAAGTTGAATTTTTTTTTCATGGCTTAATCCCAGGAATTTCTTAGTGTTTATTGTGGTGAGTATATTGTCTGTCTCCTAAAGTACCAACCTAATTATTTCTGCAAATGAAATTTTCAGGAACGGTATTTGAATCAGATTAAGTACACAACAATTGACAGCTTAAGGTTAGATAGCATAGTTGTAGACTCAGCAGCCAACAGTTTACATCTGTGATTGGAAAATACACAACATTGCTTGGCTGATTCCTGGCCAATACTAGGAAAAATTAGCTTGACAGGTTGTTAATATTACATTTTAGTGTATTAGTTAGTATTTTTACTATATTTACTGTGTATTTTATATAAATTTTACAAAACTTTAAACATTTTCCTAACTAAACAAAAGCATTTATGTATATCTTAATACCTGAATCTAAAATTTATGGTACAAAAACTCATGCATAATAGATTACACAGTCTCATGGTAAATGTGTAATTAGTTCCTTGTTCTCTACCTCAACTTGTGAATTTCATTTTGCACGACTATTTATAGGATTCCTGTTTGATGTTTGAAAAATACAGCAGGGAACTCTTAACAGGGAACACTTAACAGGTAACAGGTGTGAAAGTCTATTTATATAAGGGTTTGTTCCAAAAATTTGTATCTCATTTATCTGAAACGGGCTGTATGTAGGTGGGCATTTCCTATAATTTTCCGCTTCTATTCAGTGTTTTACCCAAAAATGCCCACCCTACACATACTTAAACCTTTTCATAAATCATTGAGGATTTTTATATTTTGATTTATTTTTATGAAGTAATTTATATTTTTTGTGACGAAATTTGGGTGAATAAAGTCATGGTATGTATGATGTTTTTGGGATTTGAGATGAGTTCCAGAAAAGTAAATATTTAAGGTGTAGCGAGTGTGACTATTGACTGACTTAGTATATTTTGGCAGTTAGAAAATATGCTAAAAAAGAGTAACCATAGTTACATCTTTATTTTTCATAAATATATACTTCATTACAACTTTAAAAATCAGATATAGCGATAATGGGGGCAGGAAAAACGACAGTTTATTTGCGCTCGGAGAATACTAATAATGGTAGCAATCGCAGAGAATGTTCAGCATAGACTAACTATTCAGACTGTAGAGATTGCCCCTAATACCACAGCGATTCGTTCTTTAGATTGGGATCGAGATCGTTTTGATATTGAATTTGGACTGCAAAACGGTACAACCTATAATTCCTATTTAATTCGGGGCGAGCAAAACATTTTAATTGATACTTCTCACCAGAAGTTTCGCCAATTGTATTTAGATACGCTCAAAAGTCTAATTAATCCTAAAAACATTGATTACATTATTGTAAGCCATACTGAACCTGATCATAGTGGTTTAGTAGAAGATGTATTAAGATTAGCACCTAGAGCCACAGTTTTAGCTTCTAAAGTAGCTTTGCAATTTTTAGAAGGTTTTGTACATGAACCTTTTTCTAAGCGAATTGTGAAAAGTGGCGATCGCGTGGAAATTGGCAAAGGTCATGAAATTGAGTTTGTGAGTGCACCCAACTTACATTGGCCTGATACCATTTTTAGCTATGATCGCAAAACCCAAATTCTTTACACCTGTGATGCGTTTGGGATGCACTTTTGTGATAACCGCACCTTTGATGAAGATTTAGAAGCAATTGAGGCCGACTTTAGATTTTACTACGATTGTTTAATGGGTCCTAACGCTCGCTCGTTGCTGAATGCGATGAAAAGAATGAGCGAGTTAGGGAAAATCCAAATTATTGCTAATGGACATGGACCCCTACTCTACCACAACATAGATGTACTAACCGAGTGTTACCAATCCTGGAGCCAAAGACAAGCCAAAGCGGAAACTATTGTCGGTTTATTCTATGTTTCTGGTTATGGTTATAGCGATCGCCTCGCGCAAGCCATTTCCGAAGGTATCCTTAAAGCTGGTGTAGGTGTAGAAGTATTGGATCTCAACACAGCAGAGGCCCAAGAAATCCAAGAACTAGCCGGTAGAGCATCTGGTTTAATTATTGGGATGCCTCCTACTACCTCCGTAGCTGCTCAAGCTGGTATCAGTTCCCTATTAGCCGTAGCCAAAAATAAACAAGTTGTAGGTTTATTTGAATCCTACGGTGGCGATGATGAACCTGTAGATACCCTACGCCGTAAATTTATTGATTCAGGAATCAAAGAAGGCTTCCCAGCCATTCGGATTAAAGCTAATCCCAGTGAATCCACTTACCAACTTTGTGGAGAAGCCGGTACTGACCTGGGACAATTACTAGTACGGGAAAAGAACATCAAGAAAATCAAATCTCTTGATGTGAACATGGAAAAAGCTTTGGGGCGGATTAGTAGCGGCTTATACATTGTTACCACTAAAAAAGGAGATATTAGCGGGGCAATGTTAGCTTCTTGGGTCAGTCAAGCCAGCTTACAGCCATTAGGATTTACTATTTCGGTGGCCAAAGACAGAGCTATTGATAATTTACTCCAAGTAGGCGATCGCTTTGTTCTCAATGTCCTAGAAGAAGGCAATTATACAGAACTTAAAAAGCACTTCCTCAAACGTCTACTACCAGGTGCGGATAGATTTGCTGGGGTAAGAACCCAAACCGCTAAAAACGGCTCTCCCATTCTCACCGATGCCTTAGCATATATGGAATGTGAAGTTATTAGTAATATGGAATGTAGCGACCATTGGATTTTATATTGCACAGTGCAAGATGGCCGTGTTTCCAACCCTGAAGGATTGACAGCAGTTCGTCATCGGAAAGTTGGTAATTATTACTAAGAAATAGGGAACAGGGAACAGGGAACAGGGTTATACCGTTTCACTTTAATAATGATACCAATACCGGGGAAGAGTTTAGGACTGCTAAACCCCTACAAGCAATTCATTAGTATCAAGATTTTCGTGAATTGGTATTAAAACTCCTTAAACATCAGGTTTTATCATGAAAGTTTGTACTTCTTTTACCTGAAACTTGTTGTAAATAGGAGAAAGGTAAAAAGTCAACCAATTCCCAATTCCCAATTCCTAATTACCTAAACAATCCTGATTTATGTCCCCATCTATAAACAAAACTATTTTGTATAAATGATTGGGGCTAAATTCTTATTTTCTTTTTTATAACCATAAGAACAAAAATAAAAAATAATCATCTTTTTACTAATAGATTTTACAAATAAATTTTATCAATATATTTACTGTTCCCTGTTCCCTGTTCCCTGTTTATTTGTAATTTTGGATTGCAATTAACGGATCTTTTCCTGCCAATATTTAATAATTGCTATGAAGCGGACTAATCCCTTAAGCAAAGCCTTAAAGTCAGCTAAAAACTGGTTTTCTCAAACTTTTTATTCAGAAGAAAAATCTATGAGTGATAACAAACCACGCGACGTTCAAATTTTACCTATTGCTACAAATACAAAAGTTCTTAGAGCGCGGAGTTGGTCACGTTTAAGGTTTGAAATTGAGTACGCACTTTGCCGAGGTACTACCTCCAACTGCTATTTAATAGAAGCCGATAAAACTACACTAATTGACCCACCTGCCGAAACTTTTACCAGTATTTTTCTACACGCATTACAGATGAGTGTAGATGTGAAAAAATTGGATTATGTAATTATTAGTCATTTTAATCCTAATCGGATTCCTACCTTAAAAGCAATTTTGGAACTTGCACCACAAATTACTTTTGTTGCTTCATTGTTGGGTGCTAATAATTTACGTGCAGCTTTCCCAGATCAAGATATTAATGTTTTGGTGATGCGGGGAAAAGAGACTTTAGATTTAGGTAAAGGTCATGTATTAAAATGCGTACCTACACCTAGCCCCCGTTGGCCAGAAGCACTTTGTACTTATGACCCCCAAACCCAAATTCTGTTTACAGACAAGCTGTTTGGCTGTCATGTTTGCGGGGATGAAATGTTTGATGATTATCCCGCAGCTATTAGAGAAGACCAGCGTTATTACTTTAATTGCTTAATGGCCCCTCATGCTACCCATGTAGAAGCAGCATTAGAGAAAATATCTGATTTACAGGTGAGAATGTATGCTGTTGGTCATGGGCCATTAATTCGTACTGGTTTAATTGGACTAACTAATGCTTATGTAGAATGGTGTAAAGCCCAACGTGAGCAAGAAATTTCTGTGGCATTACTTTATGCTTCAGCCTATGGTAACACAGCTACATTAGCTCAAGCTATGGCTTTGGGTTTAACTAAAGGAGGTGTTGCGGTTAAATCTGTGAACTGTGAATTTGCTACCCCTGATGAAATTCAAACCACAATTCAAGAATCAGACGCTTTGATTATTGGTACTCCTACTATTGGTGGTCATGCACCTACCCCCATTCATACAGCTTTAGGGATTGTCCTGAAAAGTGGTGATAATACTAAACCTGCGGGGGTATTTGGTTCCTATGGTTGGAGTGGTGAAGCGATTGATTTAGTAGAAAATAAATTGCGAGATGCGGGTTATCGCTTTGGTTTTGATACTCTGAAGGTAAAATTTAAACCTGATGATGTAATGCTAAAGACCTGTGAAGAAATTGGTACAGATTTTGCTCAAAGTTTGAAAAAAGCCCGGAAAGTTCGTTTACCCCAACAATCTGCAACTCCTGTAGAACAAGCGATTGGCAGGATTGTGGGTTCTGTATGTGTGATTACTGCTAAACAAGGTGATGTATCTACAGGGATGTTAGGGGCTTGGGTGTCTCAAGCAACATTTAACCCACCGGGAATTACTGTGGCTTTAGCTAAAGATCGAGCGATCGAATCTTTGATGTATCCTGGTGGTAAGTTTGTCGTGAATATTCTCCCAGACGGTGTACACACAGATTATATGCGGCATTTCCGCAAGAATTTTGCCCCTGGAGAAGATAGATTTGCAGGTTTTGCCACTGTAGAAGCCGATAATGGTTGTATAGTTCTCACCGATGCTTCTGCTTATTTGGAATGTTTAGTAAGTCAACGCTTGGAATGTGGCGACCATTGGGTAATTTATGCTACCATTGAAAATGGTAAATTGCTCAAAGACGATGCTGTAACTGCGATTAACCACCGCAAAGCAGGTACACATTATTAAAACAGCAGTGCAAAGTCTTTGATTTTTCTAACCTCTACATCATATAGCATTCCTTTTTGATTTTTGAAAAATACTGAGGTGGGCATTGACTACAGTTTTCCGTTTCTGTTCAGTGTTTTAGCAAAAATGCCCACCCTACACATACCGGAAATTTTTCACGAATCATTTAGAATTCCTATAGATAAGCATTCAGACCAGAAATGTTGAATGTCGTAACAAAACTTTACATACTAAGATATAATAGTCCTATCAAGAGGTTAAATGTCAACATTTCATGATATTCTCCATCCAATGAACATAGCTAGTTTGTTGACACATACATGATTGTAAATAG
>DATGXB010000276.1:0-25146 GCA_035299225.1 Nostocaceae cyanobacterium
AGGCAGGAGAGAAGAGGCAGGGGGCAGGGGGCAGGGGGCAGAGGGGCAAGGGGGAAAATAAGAATTAATTTCTTATTGCCTATTGCCTGTTCCCTGTTCCCTGTTCCCTGTTCCCTGTTCCCTGTTCCCTGTTCCCTGTTCCCTGTTCCCTATTCCCTATTCCCTATTCCCTATTCCCTAAAATTCTGATTGACAAAAAACTATAAAAAACGCTAAAATCAGGATTTGTTGAAACTTAGAACTTAAAGCAGCTTCATGCGCTGTAACTCATGCCAACCATACAGCAGCTAATACGTAGCGAGCGCGAAAAAGCGCGTCAGAAAACCAAGTCTCCAGCCCTGAAACAATGCCCCCAACGTCGTGGCGTTTGTACTAGGGTATACACGACTACACCTAAAAAGCCTAACTCAGCTCTTCGCAAAGTAGCCAGAGTCAGACTGACCTCTGGGTTTGAAGTCACAGCTTACATTCCTGGAATTGGTCACAACTTGCAAGAACACTCCGTTGTCATGATTCGTGGTGGTCGGGTAAAAGACTTACCAGGCGTGAGATACCACATCATCCGTGGAACCTTAGATACAGCCGGTGTTAAAGATCGGAAACAAGGTCGTTCCAAATATGGAACTAAACGCCCGAAAGAAGGGAAGAAATAATCATTAGGCGGTTAATCGCATCTACCAAGACGGTTAATCGTCTTCCCTTCCAGGGAAAAGCATGGAAAAGTAAGCAGTGTCTTTAATTGTTGAAGAAATCAGGCTGCTTTCTACACTAAGCGAGTTAAGTGTAGTTGCTAAAGAGCGAGTGTTATAGCACTAACAGCAGCACTTTAATTAAGATGTAAAAGCTGTTTTTGCTTGGTGTGTCTGGTAGTGGTTAGTTAAATAGATTAAGTTCGCCACCGCTACTACTAAAAAAAATGGAAATCTTCGCGGAGGCTGAAACCGCTTTTAGCTGACCGTGTTTGATAGCATATAATTTCGTTGCCTAATTTGCGAATTTAAGGATAAAGTATGTCTCGTCGTGGTGTTATTCAAAGGCGACCTGTACCGCCTGACTCAGTATACAACAGCCGTCTTGTCAGTATGATGATGCGGCGTGTGATGCGTCATGGCAAAAAGTCACTAGCTGGTAGAATTGTTTATGATGCCTTAAAAACAATTGAGGAAAGAACTGGTGGCAACGCATTAGAAATCTTTGAAAGAGCAGTGCGGAATGCAACACCATTAGTAGAAGTAAAAGCTCGCCGGGTAGGTGGTGCAACTTATCAAGTGCCAATGGAAGTACGCTCAGAACGCGGTACTACCTTAGCGTTGAGATGGTTAGTACAATTTTCCCGGCAACGTCCTGGTAGGACAATGGCTGGTAGACTAGCTAATGAATTAATGGACGCAGCTAATGAAACAGGCAGCTCCATTCGTAAACGCGAAGAAACGCACCGGATGGCAGAAGCTAATAAGGCATTTGCACACTATCGTTACTAAAATACAGAAACGATATATCGTTTTTTTTAGGAAGCGGTATATCGTCAGCTTTCAAAAAAGACGGTTTACCGTAAAAGTATAGAATGTATAGAATCTTAACAAAGAGTAATATACAAGATATCATGAGGCAAAAACTATAGGAGGCTACTGTGGCACGCACCAACCCGCTAGAAAAAGTACGCAATATCGGTATTGCGGCGCACATAGATGCGGGCAAAACAACAACAACAGAGAGAATACTCTTTTACTCTGGGATTATTCATAAGATTGGTGAAGTTCACGAAGGAACTGCCGTAACAGACTGGATGGAGCAGGAGCGGGAACGTGGTATTACCATTACTGCGGCTGCAATTAGTACCAGTTGGAAAGATCATCAAATTAACATTATCGACACTCCTGGCCACGTTGACTTCACAATTGAAGTAGAACGTTCAATGCGAGTGTTGGATGGTGTAATTGCCGTATTTTGTTCAGTAGGTGGTGTACAACCCCAATCAGAGACAGTATGGCGGCAAGCAGACCGCTATAAAGTGCCTCGGATTGCCTTCGTTAACAAGATGGATCGCACTGGTGCGGACTTCTATAAGGTATATGGACAAATGCGTGATCGCCTGCGTGCTAATGCGATCGCCATTCAATTACCCATCGGCAGCGAAAATGACTTCCAGGGTATTGTGGACTTGGTGCGGATGCGTGCATACATTTACACCAATGACCAGGGAACTGACATTCGAGAAACAGAAATTCCCAGCGAACTGCAAGAATTAGCCGCAGAATACCGTACCAAACTGATAGAAGCGGTAGCAGAAACTGACGACAACTTGATGACCAAGTACTTCGAGGGTGAAGAACTTACAGAAGACGAAGTTCGTAGTGCCCTCAGAAAAGGGACAATTGCCGGAACAATCGTTCCTGTGCTTTGCGGTTCAGCCTTCAAAAACAAAGGTGTGCAGTTGATGCTGGATGCAGTAGTAGATTACCTGCCAGCACCAATTGACGTACCAGCAATTCAAGGTACATTACTCAACGGTGACACTGTAGAGCGTCGAGCTAATGACGAAGAACCACTATCAGCGTTAGCCTTCAAGATCATGGCTGACCCCTACGGTCGTCTCACCTTCGTTCGGGTTTACTCTGGCGTGCTGAAAAAAGGTAGTTACGTCCTCAACGCTACCAAAGGCAAAAAAGAACGCATTTCTCGCCTTGTAGTTTTGAAAGCAGATGAAAGACAGGATGTAGAAGAACTACGGGCAGGTGATTTAGGTGCAGCATTGGGATTGAAAGACACCTTAACCGGTGATACCCTCTGTGATGACAACGCACCAGTAATTTTAGAATCCCTGTTTATTCCTGAACCTGTAATCTCGGTAGCGGTTGAACCCAAAACCAAGAACGACATGGACAAACTGTCCAAAGCCCTGCAATCCCTATCTGAAGAAGATCCCACCTTCCGCGTTAGTGTTGATCCAGAAACCAACCAAACAGTAATTGCCGGAATGGGCGAATTACACCTAGAAATTCTGGTAGACCGGATGTTGCGGGAATTTAAAGTAGAAGCGAATGTTGGTGCGCCACAAGTAGCTTACCGCGAAACAATCCGTAAAGCTGTCAGCAGAATAGAAGGGAAATTTATTCGCCAAAGTGGTGGTAAAGGTCAATACGGTCACGTAGTAATTGACTTAGAACCAGGCGAACCAGGTAGCGGCTTTGAATTTGTTTCTAAGATAGTGGGTGGTTCTGTACCTAAAGAGTACATTAGCCCCGCAGAACAGGGAATGAAAGAATGTTGTGAATCCGGTGTAATTGCTGGGTATCCACTAATTGATGTCAAAGCAACACTGGTAGATGGGTCATACCACGATGTAGACTCTTCGGAAATGGCGTTCAAAATTGCCGGTTCTATGGCGATGAAAGAAGCCACCTCCAAAGCTTCACCAGTCCTCCTAGAACCGATGATGAAAGTTGAGGTAGAAGTCCCTGAAAACTTCCTGGGGGATGTAATGGGCGACCTTAACTCTCGTCGTGGGCAAATTGAAGGGATGGGATCTGAACAAGGTCTAGCCAAAGTGACTGCAAAAGTCCCCTTGGCAGAAATGTTTGGCTATGCCACTGATATCCGGTCTAAGACTCAAGGACGGGGAATCTTTTCAATGGAATTTAGCCATTACGAAGAAGTGCCTCGCAATGTGGCTGAGGCTATCATCGCTAAAAGTAAAGGGAACGCATAGTTAAAAAAGGAAACGAGCATTAATGGCACGCGCAAAGTTTGAAAGGAATAAACCCCACGTTAACATCGGGACTATCGGCCACGTTGACCACGGTAAAACCACGTTAACAGCAGCTATCACCATGACATTGGCTGCTCTCGGTCAAGCTCAAGCTAAAGCTTATGACCAAATTGATAATGCCCCCGAAGAAAAAGCTCGGGGTATTACCATTAACACAGCTCACGTTGAGTATGAAACCGAAAGACGGCACTATGCTCACGTAGACTGCCCCGGCCACGCTGACTATGTGAAGAATATGATCACTGGTGCAGCGCAAATGGATGGAGCTATTCTGGTGGTAGCAGCAACAGATGGCCCTATGCCCCAAACCCGTGAGCATATCCTGTTGGCACGTCAGGTAGGTGTTCCTAAACTGGTAGTCTTCCTGAATAAAGAAGATATGATGGAAGATGAAGAATTGTTGGAATTGGTAGAACTAGAGCTGCGGGAATTGTTGACCGAGTACGGTTTTGATGGCGATGATATCCCCATTGTGAGAGGTTCTGGTTTACAAGCTCTAGAAGCAATGACCAAGAATAACAAAACTGTACGGGGAGAAAATCCTTGGGTAGACAAAGTTTACTCTCTCATGGATGCCGTAGATGCATACATTCCCGATCCAGAGCGCGATATTGATAAACCCTTCCTGATGGCGGTAGAAGACGTGTTCTCTATTACAGGTCGTGGGACTGTGGCTACTGGCCGGATTGAGCGCGGTAAGGTCAAAGTTGGCGATAACGTAGAATTAGTGGGAATCAAAGACACCCGCAACACTACCGTAACCGGGATCGAGATGTTTAAGAAGAGTCTTGATGAAGGTATGGCTGGTGATAACGCTGGTGTACTCCTGCGTGGTATCCAAAAAGCTGATATTGAACGCGGGATGGTAATTGCTAAACCCGGTTCTATCACTCCTCACACCCAATTTGAAGGTGAAGTATACGTTTTAACTGAGAAAGAAGGCGGTCGGAAAACTCCTTTCTTTGCTGGCTATCGTCCTCAGTTCTACGTACGAACCACGGATGTAACTGGTACCATCAAAACCTTCACCTCTGATGATGGCAGTGAGGCAGAAATGGTTATGCCCGGAGACCGGATCAAAATGACTGTAGAATTGATCAACGCGATCGCCATTGAACAAGGTATGCGCTTTGCGATTCGTGAAGGTGGTCGTACTATTGGTGCGGGTGTGGTGTCTAAGATCCTTAAATAGCACTCACCTTTTTGCTCTTGACAGGAAGGAGCGGAGATGGTAAGTTTCATCTCTGCTCCTTTCGCTTCCAACAACTAATTTCTAGATGTTAGTTGAAATTTAGAAATCTGAAATTGCAAATTCAAAATTCACCGAACCAGGAAAACTAAAGATGGCAACTTTACAGCAGCAGAAGATTAGAATTCGCTTACAGGCTTTTGATCGCCGTTTACTAGACACATCTTGCGAGAAGATTGTAGACACAGCTAACCGGACTAACGCTACAGCTATTGGGCCGATTCCCTTACCCACAAAAAGACGAATTTATTGCGTACTGCGATCGCCTCACGTAGATAAGGATTCCCGCGAACATTTTGAAACTCGCACCCATCGCCGCATTATTGACATTTATCAGCCTTCTTCTAAAACTATTGATGCTCTGATGAAGCTGGATTTGCCATCAGGTGTAGATATTGAAGTCAAACTTTGACATACTCCCCGTCCTAAAAGTGCGGAGATTCTGGGTTCAAACTGTTTCCACTATTCTACCAAAAAGCCGTCCTCAAAGGACGGGGCTTTAAACCCAATTTTTTGGTAATTGGTGAGTGCAAGAAGGCAGCTTTGTTGGAGGCAGGAGGTAAAAAGATTGATTTAACCAATGCTTTACCCCTGTTAAACAGGATAGTTATTTCCGCCATGCTGCACTAGTGGTCAGTTGTAAATAGTAAAAAAATACTAAAACTAGCATCTTGCTATGATTACTTTTAAATAGCAAAAACAACTCACCACGCAGGGGCTCTTTGAGTAAGTCATTTTGGCTGCAAACCAAGAGTTTATAAAATATTGCTGGCTTTGTGCATTTTCAACTCAAAATGCGGCTAGGGAAAACAGTTAGCAGTTAGCCTGATTAAATTTTAGATTTGTGATTTTGGATTTGAGACTGTCTGATCCAACATCTAAAATTTTTTGGCTGACGGCTGAAAGCTGGTGTTTTTGTTTCCTCCCTTACCGGAAAATACTGAGAATTTATGTACAAAACCTGCTCCTACCAAATGCCATTTTTGGCATCAAAACTAACAAGCCCTGAAAGAATTTTTTTCGGGGTTTTTTTGTTGGCCATGGAACAAATGATAAAATAAAGGCACAATAGACGGGAAAAATAGAAAAACATCTTTTTAAGAATTAAATTTTATACCAAGGTACCAATGACATTCTCTTCTAAAATTGCCGTGCGTGAACTGCCTCTGTTCCCGTTACCAGAGGTAGTTCTATTTCCCAGCCGACCATTACCCCTACATATCTTTGAGTTTCGCTACCGAATCATGATGAACACGATTTTGGAGAGCGATCGCAGGTTTGGGGTGTTGATGATAGATCCAGTTAAAGGCACAATTGCTAATGTGGGTTGTTGTGCAGAAATTATTCAATATCAGCGTCTCCCTGATGACCGCATGAAAATGTTAACTTTAGGTCAGCAACGGTTTCGCGTGTTAGAGTATGTGCGGGAAAAACCCTATCGAGTGGGTTTAGTAGAATGGATAGAAGACCACCCACCAAGCAAAGATTTACGCCCCCTAGCCACTGAAGTAGAACAATTATTGCGGGATGTTGTGCGTCTGTCTGCTAAATTAACAGAGCAAAAAATTGAGCTACCAGATGATTTACCAGATTTACCCACAGAACTATCTTACTGGATAGCTAGTAATCTTTATGGTGTGGCTCCAGAACAACAGGCTTTGTTAGAAATACAAGATACCGCCGCTCGCTTAGAACGAGAAGCGGAAATTTTAAATTCCACCCGTAATCATTTAGCGGCGCGTACCGTGCTTAAAGATACATTTAATAATCTGTGACAATTGATTAAGTTAGGGTGCGAAGTGAAAAAATATTCTCCCTTGCTCCCTGCTTCCCTGCTTCTTGTCCCTAGTTAATAGATAAAACGCTATAACTGCCCAATACCTTTAATATTTCCGTGTATTGCCTTAACTCTGTTAATGCTGACTGCATTAGGGGTGAGTTAGCGTCTGCTTCTACATCAATAAAAAATAAGTATTCTCCTAAAGAACGTTTGGTAGGACGGGATTCAATCCTACTCATGTTAATACCCAATTGGGCAAATACTTGTAATGGCTTGACAAGTGCGCCTGGTAAATTCGCAGGTACACTAAAAGCTAATGATGTATGACTAGGAGTATCTAACCCTAAATCAGCTTCGCTTTTATCCTGACTAATCACCCAAAAACGAGTCCGATTTTCTGGATAATCATTAATACCTGTGGCTAGGATAGGTAGGTTATACAGTTGTGCAGCTCTTTGGGAGGCGATCGCAGCTGTGGTATTTTCCTGTGGTAGTTGTTCTAATGCCTCAGTAGTAGAGTTACGAGCAATTAAAGTTGCTTGGGGAAGAAACTGTGCTAACCATTCTTGACACTGAGCTAAAGCTTGGGGGTGAGAATAGACGGTTTGAATACCCTCTAAATTAGGTGCATAAGAAATTAATGTGTGAGCAATTGGTAAGATTAAAGCTAACTGAATACGTAAATTATCTAATTGCCATAGTGTATCCATTGTCATACTTACACTACCTTCAATGGAATTTTCCACCGGGACAACAGCAATTTGTGTCTGTTTATTTGCTACAGCTTGCAGTGATCTGGCAATTGTGGGGTAAGGTGATAATTCAGATTCAATACCCTGATGGCTTTTTAACCAATGGAGATAAAAAAAAGCTGCTTGTTCCGCATAAGTACCAGCAGGACCCAAATGTGCGATCGCTAAAGTCATATTTTCTCGCTTTGAGTGATCAGATTACCCGATAATAAATAAAGTTTGTAGAAGTCTACAATTTTATCTAGTTTTGTAAAAAATATTAAAATTAATAAATAAATCCTTGAATTAACTCATGGCTACCAAGTTTACTGCGTCTCAATCGGTGGAAATTGCTGTTCCTAAACAACCTGTTCCTATTCAGCACTACTTGCGTCAGCCTCAACGCTTAGTTCATGCCTTGGTTGACACGAGCAGAGTTAAGCAGTTGTCAGAAGATGCGTTTCGTTTAAAAATGCGTCCTTTGAATTTTATGTCCTTGAACATTCAACCAACTGTAGATATGAGAGTTTGGGCAGATGCTCAGGGAGTAATTTACCTGCGGTCAACTGGTTGTGAAATTCTCGGTTTTGAGTATGTTAACCAGCGTTTTGCCCTAAATTTAAAAGGTTATTTGTCACCCTATGAAAGCAGCAATGGTACTTACTTACAAGGGAAGGCTGACTTAGAAGTAAAAATTGACCTACCTGCTCCTTTTTCCCTCACACCCAAGCCAATTTTAGAAACCACTGGTAATGCTTTACTCAAAAGTGTATTGCTGACAATTAAGCAAAGATTACAGCATCACCTCTTAGCTGATTATCACCACTGGATTAGCTTGGAGACGGATAAATTAGAGGTAAAAGGTACGGAAATGACATTATTTAATTTTGACTAATTGCTTGAGGAGGCAGAGGGGCAGGGGGGAAAGGGGGAAATAAGAATTAAATTTTATGTTCAAAATCTTGCTTTTCTATTTCCTCCCCTCTGCCTTTTCTTGGCACTCCGCACCTACATCCTACAAGGTGCAAAAGATAGACGATGTAAAGGAGAGGGCCCGTATTTTTGTAAAGCCAGCAAATGGCGCTGGCTACCATAACCTTTATTATGTTCTAAATCGTACTCATGATATTTAACCGCCAGACGCATTATCAGTTCGTCACGCCAAACTTTGGCCATAATGCTGGCAGCTGCAATATTTAGCGATCGCTCATCTCCTTTAATAATTGTTTCCTGTGGTACTAACAAATCATCTAATGATTGGTTGCCATCAATTAAACAGAGTGTGGGTTGCACCTTGAGTTTGTGTACAGCCCTCCGCATTGCCAACATGGTAGCTTGTAAAATATTTAATCTATCAATTTCCGCCGTCGAAGCAAAACCAATTTTCCAGTCCAAAGCCAGCGCACCTATTTCTTGTGCTAACTGAGTTCTGCGGGAACTAGATAATTTTTTACTATCTCTAATTTTTGCTACCAAGAGTTTTGGCCAAGCATCCGCCGGTAAAATCACAGCAGCTGCAACTACTGGGCCAAATAGTGATCCTCTTCCTACTTCATCTACACCTGCCACTAAGCCAGATGTGGGAAAGGAAGGGGATAACTCTAGCCAACTTAACTCATCAGTTGCAGCCGGTGGTTTTTTCTTCACCATAAAGCCAACTAACTCTCATCTAAATTAGAGTTATCAACTTCTAAGGCTGAGGGACGACGACGACGACGGCGATTCATTATTGTGTTGCTACTAGCTTCATTTTCTTCTGGGAAGTCAGAAAATCCTGATAGCTCAGTGGTTGGGGGAACTGGCTCTTCCGGTTCAGGTTGTGGTACTGATCTTTTTACTTCCAATACTTCATAACTGTTCCTACCAATTACCGTTGGTTTGGGGGTAATTTCCGGGGGTTCACTGGGTGTTTCTCCGGGTTGAACGATGTTATAAATCACCGATTTGGGATTTTTCAACTCCTGTTCTAACTTCACACCAGGGGAAATTCCCATCAGGGCAAACATATCCTGTTCTTCCAGTGTCATTTCTATCGGTACAACCTGGGGCGGTTCTACTACGGGCTTAATCGGTTCTACTTTGACTTTGCTCCGTTCTCCTCTTTCCATCCATCCAGATTTACCTAGACTGGGAGATGGTATATCTGATGACAATTCTTCTGTATCTAGGTCTAAGTCAGATTCAAATGGTAGGGAATGAGAAACTAACCTGGGTTCGTCTTTACCGTTGACTCCGTTGATACCCAAACGACTGCGACGGGTACGGGTACGACGTTTAGCTGCATCACCTAATTCTTGGTAGTTAGGATGGTTAGGTAAGGGATTATAGTCAGGTTCGTTTTCGTATACCTCACTAAATCCGTCATAGCTTTCCCGTGGTTCGGTGATTCTAGTAACTGGACGAGGTTCCCGTGTGGGTACAGGCATAAATCTTTCTGGTATGTCTGTGGCAGGGACGGGCATCCGGGTTTCTGTTTCCCCTGGTAGCCGTACGGTATGTCCTAAACCGCCGCAGGTGGCGCAGGTTTGTCCAAATAGTTCATAAACGTTTTGCCCTTGGCGTTTACGGGTTAGTTCTACTAAACCTAATTCGGTTAATTGGGCAATTTGGGGACGGGCTTTATCTGCTTTTAAGGCTTTGTTAAAGTGTTCTAAAACTTGCAGTTGGTCGCGTCTTGATTCCATGTCAATGAAATCTACGACAATTACACCAGCAATATTACGTAAACGTAACTGCCGGGCAATTTCTGTGGCGGCTTCGCAGTTTGTCCACAGCACTGTTTCTCTAGCGGTGGCTGATCGCGTGAATGAACCGGAGTTCACGTCAATTACGGTCAGGGCTTCTGTGGGTTCAATGATAATGTAACCACCGGAAGGTAAATCTACCCTTGGTCTGAGTGCTTCCCGAATGGCGGCGTTAATGCGGAAGTATTCTAAGATGGGAGAGCGATCGCGATGATGGTCAATTAATAACCCTTGTGGTGTTTGGCCGCCACTCCAGTTTTGTAAATACTGTTTCACCCGCTTTAAGCCGGTACTGGAATCTACCACAATCCGGTTAACATCGGCACCGTACATATCTCTTAACACCCGTTGGATAAAGTCATCATCCCGGTTAAGTAATGCTGGTGCTCTAGTGCCTTGGGCTTCTTGTTGAATTAATTCCCATTGCCGTTGCAATACTTCTAAGTCTTCGATAATTGCTTCTTCTGGTTTGCCTTCGGCTTCTGTTCTGACTAATAAGCCCATACCCGCCGGTTTAATCAGAATTGCTAAGGCTCTTAAACGGTTACGTTCGTTTTCGCTTTTAATCCGTCGGGATAAATTTACACCTCTGCCATAGGGCATTAACACCATATAACGTCCAGGTAAAGTAATGTTCCCTGTGAGTCTGGGGCCTTTCGTGCCCGTAGGCTCTTTCATTACTTGGACAAGAACTTTTTGTTGTGGTGTTAAGAGTTCGGTAATAGCTGCGGCGGTGCGCTTAAGTCTTAATGGGCCTAAATCAGTAACATGAATGAAACCGTTACGCTCTGGGTCGCCAATATTCACAAAGGCCGCATCTATCCCTGGTAATACGTTTTCTACCACTCCTAAGTAAATATCACCTATTTGATGATGACCGGTGGCGACAACAAGTTCTTGTATTTGATCTTCAGAAAACACGGCAGCGATTTGATGCTGTTCCGCAATGATAATTTGTTTTGGCATTCAATTTCCTCAAAAATCAGCAGCACCAAGGGGATTGGAGTTTGGTTATGCCTCTGTTCCTACAAGACCCAAACGGCGCTGGTAAAAAGATTGCTACTTTGAAAGCTTCTGTAAAAATTATGGAAGCTGTTGAAACTGTGATTGCGTTTACACGCCTGATTATTTCAGAACGGCTGCATTATTGGTCTAAGTATTTTAATCAACCGTTCCTGGTTGATTTCTCATGCCTTACCTGAACTATCTAAAGTTTAGGTATCAAGCAGGTTTCTTAAAAAACATAGACTTAGAGAAGCCGAGGGGGTGCTATTGTTTGTAACTGATTCACCAGGTAGCTAAAAGAGAGTATTCTTAATCTGCCTTAATTTGTCTAGGATACAATCCTGAAAGTTGTCCTCTAATACCTTCGTTGTTTCTGGGTAGTAGGGCGGTGAATCTAGTCAATCAATGCAGCACCAGAAAATTTCTCTTCATCCCATTTTAACGCAACCTTGCTAAAAATCAATTCTTGCTGATGTGCTACATCAGGACAACTACTAGCCAGTTGCCCTGGGGGAATCATACCCCTAATACTAGCTGATTGCGGTGGATATGCAGGAGGTGAAATTCTGCACCAGCCACTATTTCTAGTATAGATAAAATTTGTTCAGGACGCAAGATTACCCCATCATGGCGACAGCTACCTAAATAGCGGATGCGAGCATGGGATGCTGATGTTGTGAGTAATTCTATCTCAAATAGGCGATCGCGTAAATTAATTAGTTGCTGTTGGCCAGATTTAGTTTTATGCTCTGACCAAATTTCCTGTTTGGCTGTAATTGCTTCTATCCAATCTAACCATTGTGCTTCCGTAGTTTCTCTGTCCGTGGCAACTGTCAGGACGTACTCGGCAGCCGTTAGGGATTGGTTAGCGGCTTTTGATTTTAAATCAACCTCTGTTACATGGTATACCGGAATTTCTGGTGGTAATTGGCTGACCAGTTTTTCTCGGAATGTTTCCACTTCTAGAGTTTGGGTTAACTCAAAATCCATGATTTCCCCACTGCTGGTAGCCCCTAAAGCTAATGCACTAGCTAAGGAGATCCGGGGAGTAGGATGAAAACCCCCTGTAAAGGCTACGGGTAAGCTGGCACGACGCACCACGCGGTCAAATAGGCGCATTAAATCTAAATGGCTGACTAAGGCCATATTACCCAATTTACCAAACCAAACTCGTAGGCGTTGTACTTTCTGGGTGTTAGGTACAAACTCGCCAGCGAAGGGGGGGATTTCTGGTGGTTCAATCACAATGTTGTGGCCAAAATCGCTGCCACACACACCACAATGAGAACAACCTTCAAAAGAGCAATCCGGGACAATTGCGGCTTCTAGAGCGCGTTTTAAGTCGTCTTGCAGCCACTTTTTATCAATTCCGGTATCAATATGATCCCAAGGTAGGGGCAGTTCTAGTAGGTCTGGTGAGAAAATTTGTTCTGATGCTGCTTGAGCAGGAAACAGATTCCATTCGCCATTTTCTACTTGTCTGTATTTCCAGTCTAGACCAGCTTGAGCGATCGCTTCTTCCCAAGCTGTAAAAGCTTTGTCTACACTCTCATACCATGAATCCATTCCTGCGCCTAATTCCCAGGCTCGGCGTAACACTTTGCCCAAGGTGCGATCGCCTCTGCCTATAAAATCTTCCATAGCAGAAATGCGGACATCAGTAAAGTTTACCTTGACATTTCTTAATCTCCGAAACTCTGGCCGCAATAAGTTTTGCTTTCTGGTAAACTCGGCTGTGGCTACAGAATGCCACTGGAATGGTGTATGGGGTTTAGGTGTAAAATTAGAAATTGTCAAATTAAAACTTAAAGGTTTTCTGCCTTTACCTCGACATTCCCTTTGTAACCACCTAACTGTGTCCGCAATACCTAACACATCCGCATCTGTTTCCCCTGGCAACCCAATCATAAAATACAGTTTAATTTTATCCCAGCCTTGCTCCCAGGCAGTTTTCACACCCCTGAGCAGTTCTTCATTGGTCAGGCCCTTATTAACAATATCCCGCATCCTTTGAGTTCCCGCTTCTGGGGCAAAAGTCAACCCACCTTGGCGCATACCGCCTAAAATATTGGCAATGTTCTCATCAAATCTATCTACGCGTTGACTGGGGAGAGATAAGGAAATATTTTCATTTTTTAGACGATTTTTAATTTCCATCCCCACAGCTGGCAGGGATAAATAATCAGAGCAGCTTAAGGATAACAGAGAAAATTCATTATAACCAGTTTCCCGCATTCCTTGTTCAATGGCTGTAATTACCTTTTCTGGTTCTACATCTCGTGCGGGACGAGTCAACATTCCTGGTTGACAGAAACGACAACCACGAGTACAACCCCTTCTAATTTCTATTGTTAACCGGTCATGTACCGTTTGCACGTAGGGGACTAAGCCGATGGAATAAGCTGGAATTGGTGTGGCTACACGGCGTAAAATGCGTTTTGGTACATCTGGGCGTGAAGGATAAACAGCACCATTGGCTTTAATTTCATAAAACTGTGGCACATACACACCCGGAATTTGTGCCAAGTCTAGTAATAGTTCGGTTCGACTTAAGCCCGCTTGTTTGCCTTCTTCTAAGACTAAACCGATTTCTGGTAATAGTTCCTCACCATCTCCCAGAGCGAAAAAGTCGAAAAAGTCGGCATAGGGTTCGGGGTTAGAGGTGGCAGTTTGTCCACCGGCAAAAATTAAAGGATAATTTCCTTGTAACCGTTCTTGCCAAGTTAGAGGAATGCCAGCTAAATCCAACATTTCTAAAATATTGGTAGCGCCTAACTCATAACTGAGACTAAAACCTAAAATATCAAAATCCGTCAGAGGGCGTTGGGACTCGACTGCAAACAAAGGTGTTTGGGTAGTGCGGAGTTTGTCTGCTAAATCGCTGCCGGGGAGATAGGAGCGATCGCACAACTGGCGCGGTTGGGCATTTAAAATATTGTATAAGATAATATGCCCCAAATTAGACGAACCAACCTCATACACTTCTGGGTAAGTTAACACCCATCTCACTACAGCCTGATCCCAAGGCTTATGTACAGCTAAACGCTCATTACCCAAGTAACGGGCTGGTTTTAAAATATCCGATGTGATTAATTGTTCTACTAAAACAGCCACAGTGCCATCTTCTAGCTAATCTAAATTACAGCTAATCACCTCTAACCTTAGCATTGATTCGGTCTTTTCACAAAGAAATTGAATATGAAGTTGAAGGAGTGGGGATAAGAAGCTGAGGGAGATAGGCAAGTCATAAATCCAAAAACCAAAATCTAAAATTCTCCTGTCTACCACCTTCTTGCACTAGTACATCTTTATAAATATAAACCCTTAAGCGACTGCCAATTCTGGTTCTATTTCTAGAATTTTCGATACTTGGTCTAGTCGGGTTAGCTCGAAAATAATTTTAAGAGCTGGGGAAACAGAACTAATTTGCAAAGTTTTACCTACACTATCACTCTCCTTTAATGCGGACAATAAAGACATTAAGCCCGTATTATCTAAAGATGCTACTGCTACTAAATCTATCACAATGATTGTATTGGCATCTTGGGTTAAAGCCTTACTAACATCCTGCTCAAATTCCCACGCATTTTGCACATTCAAATAGCCTTGAGGACGCACAACTGTGATTTTTGGATAATTAAATGTTGTTAACATAACTTACCCATCAATTTTTAAGTTTTTTGAAGATTTAATTTTCAGTTTATCTATCCAAGAATTCAGAAGTTAGGAGTTTAAAATGATTTGACACACTCCCCAGCCTAAAGGTATGGGGATTCTGGGATCAAACAGCAATTGCAGGCATAGCCTGTCTGACATCGCCTAACCCAATGGTTGATGCCCCAACCATTGAAATATTTATAGCGGCGTTTTCATCACGTCCATTAATTTTCTGACATGATGGACAGCGCCACTCTCTAACGGATAAATCTAAACTTTCTAGAACATGACCACAATGAGAACAGGTTTTACTAGACGGATACCATCGGTCTATATAAATAACTTGTTTTCCTTTTTTCTTGGCTACCCATTCTAGTATTTGCAGAAAATTCCCATAAGCTAAATCTGATATTCTTCTTCCCCAAAGTCGTTGCATTCCTGTGAGGTTTAATGTTTCAAAACACAAAATATCAAACTTATCAGTTAGTTCATGCGCCAACTTCCAGAACCAATCTCCTCTACGGTTAGTCACATCTTCATGTCTACGGGCTAAGTTCTTCCTTGCTCGTTCACGGTTATGAGAACCTTTTAATTTCCGAGAATGATTTTTATTGGCTTTCCTGATAGCATTGAGGGATTGTTTCAGGAATTGGGGTGATTCAATTTTTATTCCATCCGAGCAAGTTAGGAATGTTTTTAACCCAAAATCAAACCCCGCTATTTTACCAGTCGTTGATTTGATTTCGGATTCTGAATCATTGTCAACCACTACAACCATAAACAATTCACCTAATGCAGTACGTTTAATGGTTACAGTCTTGACTTTCCCTTCTATTTCTCTGGATTGACAAAACTTATAAACCCGATTCCCAATCTTAACCCTGTTACCACTTATAAACTTATATCCAGCTTGTTTAAGGGTAAATGATTTGTATTTTTTGACTTTCTTAAACCCTGGTGGTTTCACTCCTTTTTTCTGATGCTTGAAAAACAGTTGATAGGCTTTCTCAATGCGTTGACAAATATCCTGTACTGCTTGAGAACCTACTGATTGCCACGATGGATTACGGTTTCTTAATTTGGCGATATGACACTGTAGTTTTGTACAACTTAAATGTTTGCCCCACATTCGATAATAGCGACGATGTAGAGCAATACAATGGTTATAGATTACCCCAGCGATGTTAATCATGCGCTTGAGGTATCTATTCCGCTTATGTTCGTACAGTTTAAACTTCAGTGTTTTCATGCCAATATTATAGCATGAGTCAACGAAAAGCCGTCCTAGAAGGACAGGGCTTTAAACCCAGTTTTTTGGTAAAATATTAATTTTGTCGAATTTATGGATTTCCACAGGAGTATCCCTCTTGGAGTGAATCTGTACCTCACAAATTACAAATAAGGTCAATTTGCAGAATTGTTAAATAGGATACAGCAAGATTTGTCAAAGCTTATCTAATCCATCATAGTTAATACAACTTCCTTGCTACTAAATTATTTTTGAGTTTTTCCGGGAATTCACTCAAAATGCTTGGGAAATAATTCAGATGAATATAGTTAGAAGTAGTAAAAATGATGAATATTAAGCTTGACAGCAATACTCCTGAAAGTTTGGCAGCATTATTTACTTTTTTATTGCGAGAAGGTATTACTCCAGATCAAATTATGGTGGGTGTAATTCGCTTGGCAATTAATTCCCAAGATTCACAAAGTATTAATTCTTCTGTTGGTTGTTTGCGTTGTTTATTAGGTACAAAACCTATAGATGCTAGTGCGGAAGGTTTAACAGAATTTATTGCGGCTTTAATTGATGAGCAAATTACTACATTAATGGCACTTGATGCTTTGTCTGCGGCTTGTCAGGTTTGCGGGTTAATGGATGCTGCGGGTTTTGTACGGATATCTTATTTAGGTTTAAAGGCTAGATCAAACGGTATTACTAAATAAGATTTACGGGGGTTAATCTGGTTAAAGTGTGGTGTATTACTAAAAGTTGATAAGAATATTTAAGCTCCCATTCCAGAATAACGCTTTAACCCTGCTCTCCATAATATACGATTAGCCCCTAGAAAGATAAACAGCCAACCTATTATTGATAAAAATCCTCTGGTTAAATCTACGGGTAGCCCTACTAATATACTAGCAGGAAAGTTGATCATATAGGGAAAGGGAGTGAATAATACTATTGCTCTGACTGGTTCGGGAAATACTTCTAAAGGTGCAATTAATCCAGATAAAAATAAATAAAGTAATAACCACAGGTTTTCTACAGATGAAGCTTTTTCTGTCCAGAATGCCAGCATAGCAAATGTATATTGAATTGTAAACCGTAAGATAAAAGCTAAAATTACGGCTAATAAACATAGTAGTAAGTTAGTTAACTTTGGCAACCAAAAGGCTTGGGGATATAATAGGAAAAATAACCCTACTAATATGATTATAAAAGGTGTTCTGGCGAATCTTTCAGAAATATGTCCCGCTAAATGATGCCAAGCCGGATCAAGGGGTTGTAATAATTTTGGTGAAAGTTTACCTTCTACTATTTCTCTCTCAAATTCCCAAATTACCCAGACAACCGTAAATTGTCTGACTAAAAAAACTGTAATAAAGTAGCGGGCAAAATCTACAGGTGTTAGTCCAAAGTTGCCTGTTTGTGAGGCTTGTATCCAAACACCCATGAGGATAATTGGTAAACATCCTGATAAAGCCCATAATAGTAGTTCGGCACGATATTCAACCATATAGGCATAGTAAACAGAAAGCAATGTTAGGGCTTTTCTAATTGTTTTTTTCATCGTTTTTAGTTAGTTATTAGTTATAAATTATTGAAAATACAACAAGTTTTAGGTAAATGAAGTACAAAATTTAATAGTAAAGCCTTCTAAGGACTTTTAACCCTGTTCCCTGTTCCCTGCACCGCACTGAGCGTAGCCGAAGTGTTCCCTGTTCCCTGTTCCCTGTTCCCTGTTCCCTGCTGTAATTTAGACAAACCCAGTTTGAAAAACTCTGCCGATTACTTCTTCTATGGGAGGTTCTGTGACTTTTAAATCTATGATTTCTAAGTCTGTAAGTATTTTTGATACTGTTTTGGTGAGTGCTTCTTGTTGTACGATAAATCTGACAGTTCTACCTTCTAAAAATTGTACGTCTCCATATAGTTTTAGTTGTTCTGGTGGGAGGGGTTGGGCTAATTCAATGTCAATTTCTCGGTAGGGTGCAAAACGTTCTAAAAGTCCTTCTAGGCTACCATCATACATGAGTTTTCCTTGATGAATTAACAGCACTCTTTTACACAGGGCTGTAATATCTGCCATGTAATGACTAGTGAGTAAAACTGTGGCTTGATAAAGTTGATTATATTCTCTTAAGAAATCCCGTACTCCAACTTGAGCGTTAACGTCTAATCCTAAAGTTGGTTCATCTAAAAATAAAACTTGGGGACGGTGTAAAAGTGCGGCTAATAATTCGGCTTTCATCCGTTCACCTAATGATAGCTTTCTTACTGGTTGGTTAAGTTTTCCCTGGAGAGAAAGCATTTCTGTTAATTCACCTACTCTGCGGTGAAATTCTTTATCGGAAATGTTATAAACTGCGGCGTTAATTCTTAATGAATCTAGTGCGGGTAAATCCCAGAGTAATTGCTGTTTTTGTCCCATTACTAAGGTGATTTTTTGTAGGAAGTTTTCTTGGCGACGAAAAGGAATATAGTCTGCAACTCTAACATTACCGTTAGAAGGATGTATTAGTCCGGTGAGCATTTTTAAGGTTGTGGTTTTACCTGCTCCATTGGGTCCTAAAAATCCTACTATTTCACCATGATTTATTTCAAATGAGACATTTTGAACGGCTGGAATTGAGCGATAAGTGCGGCGAAAAAAGTGGTTGATTGTACCTTTAATTCCCGGCTCTTTAATCGCCACTGGATAAAATTTACTTAAGTTTTCAGCGACGATAATAGACATGATATGATGGCTTTCTTGGATTTGTAAAATGATTCATGGAGGCTGGTAATTAAGTTTTTCCGCTTTGCATTTAGTTGAGCTATATTTTTTACCTTAACTGATTTTAATTTATCTTAAACGGCCTGATCGCAAAATGCTAATAATTAACCACAATCCTAGTAAGCTGGCAGCTGTAAATAATACATTTGTAATCAGAGAAACTTGAGTTGTTTGTGCTTTGGTGGAAATAATTGCAGCACCCATAATCAGTGAACCTACTAAGATACTAAATGAGAGACGATTGGCGGCATCGTCCATTGTCCGGCGTACACCGTCTAAACCTCGCAATGATAAGTTCCATTGTAGTGTTTCTGAGGTTACACGGTCTAATAAAAGTTCGATTTGTCGGGGTGACTGTAAAGAAAGACTTTTGATATCTAGGGCGGTGCGGAGAAGCGATCGCAATGGGCTTTCTCCCACTAGCTGACGGCGAAATAAATCGGTAATTAATGGTTTAATTTCATCAAATAAATTGACTTCTGGGTTAAATGTCCGTGCTACTCCTTCTAAGTTGGCTAAGGTTTTAGCATATAACCCCATGTTACTAGGTAAGCGGATTTTGTTATTGCGGGCAACTTGTAAAATTTCATAAATCACCTGACTAAAGTTCATATCGGACAGGCTGACGTTGTAATACTTTCGTAGCATCCGATCATAGTCGTTTTCTAGTTGGGATAAAACCACTGTCTGGGGAACTTCAGCCAACTGAAAAGTTAATTGAGCGCATCTACCCGCATCTAAATCTACTATGGCTAAAATCATTTCTGTTAAAATTTGTTGGGTGCGGGGATCAAGTCGTCCCATCATCCCACAATCTAATAAAGCAAGTCGCCCATCGGAAAGATAAAATATATTACCGGGATGGGGATCGGCATGAAAGAAGCCATCAACATAGAGTTGTTGAAAAAATGCCCGAAATATTAATGTTGTAATGGCTTTACGTTGAGTTAAAGGGTCTTTACCGTTATGATTTTCCGCTAAATTTGCGGATAATATTGGTACTCCATCTAACCATTCCATTACTAATAATTTCTCTGTGGTTAAATGCCAGTGAATTTCTGCTACTACGATTTGACTGGGGTCATACCAACGACTTTGAGATAAATTGCGTCTTAGTTGGTCGGTATAAGTTGCTTCAATTATAAAGTCTAGTTCTGCTTCTAGGGCTTTGGTAAATTCTTGAGCGATCGCTCTGATATCATAAGTCTGTCCAAAGTCTGTCCGCGCAGCCAAATCCGCTATACCTTGAATTAAAGCGATATCTTGGGCAATAACTGCATCAATACCTGGCCTTTGTACTTTTAAAGCCACTTCCCGACCATCTATTAAGGTGGCACGATGGGTTTGGGCAATTGATCCCGCCGCTACAGGAATATGATTAATTGTGCTGAAAGTTTCTTCTAAAGTTTGTTTTAACTGCTTACGAATCACTATTTCTATTTCTGACCAAGGAACTGGGGGGACTTCATCTTGCAGTGTAGACAGTTCCTCAATATAGGCAGCACTCAACAAATCAGGGCGCGTTGAGAGTAATTGTCCAAGTTTTACATAAACCGGACCCAAATCTACAAAAATATTTTTTAAGACCTTGGGTGTAGGTAGTTGGGGTTCATCAGTCTTACCGCCAGTTAACAGGCGGCGCATATAGTCCCAACCATTACGCAGGACTACTTCAATAATTTCACGTTGCCGGGGGACAGTTTGAGTTAAGAACATTTGTCGTCACAACTAGGAGGCAGAGGGGCAGGGGGCAGAAGGCAGGAGGCAGGGGGCAGGAGGCAGGGGGCAGGGGGCAGGAGGCATTAATTCTTTTTACTCAGCACTCAGCACCCAGCACTCAGCACCCCCCCACTTTTCCCTGTTTGATGTGATAATAAAAGTTAATAAAGTTTCTGGAAATAAAGGCTCAACACTATTGATTGGCATAACTGTCACACAATACAATAGACAATCTAGTTATAATGAAAATAACACCTTATGAGCCTCTACCAAGGGTTTTAACTTTTACAGCAGGTTAGTAAATCGGGGATCAGTTTGTAGGTTTTTGAGGACTTGCTTTATTTCTTGGGTGCGGTCTTTTTTCACAATCAGGGTGACGTTGCGATCGCGCACAATCACCACATCCTCTAAACCAATAGTAACAATTACATCATCAGGCTGGGAAGCATAAATAATTGCCCCTTGGGTATCTAGCCCCAAATGGGTAGCCAGTGCCACATTAGGATCATCTGGTGTTTTTAATAAACGCTCAATAGCATTCCAGTCTCCTAAATCATCCCAACCAAAATCTACTGGTAAAACGTATGCTAGATTGGTCTTTTCCATTAACGCATAATCTATACTTTTTTTAGGCAACTGGGGGTAAATATCAGGGCCTTGTGCTTCTAAAGGTTGAATAATTTCCGGTGCATGGGTATGCAGTTCCTGGAGAACTACATCAGCCCGAAAAACGAACATACCACTATTCCAGCTAAATCGTCCCGTAGATAAAAAAGTTTCAGCTGTTTCGCGGTTGGGCTTTTCAGTAAAGCGGTTGACGTGATAAGCTGGCAACTCATTAAAGCTACCAATCTTTTCACCTTGTTCAATGTAGCCGTATCCAGTTGATGGAAAAGTCGGCTTGATCCCCAAAGTGACTATCGCTTCTTTGCTGGTCGCCAGTTCTACGGCAGCTTTCAAAGTGTGCGAAAACACATCTTGATCAGCAATCCAGTGGTCAGCCGGGAAAAAGCCAATCACAGCGTTACCACCATAGCGCTGTTTAATTTGTAAACTTGTCCAAGCAACGGCGGCTGCGGTATCCCGACCCTGAGATTCGACAAGCAAATTTTGTTCTGGTAGTTCTGGTAATTGTTCTCTCACGCCTTGAGCGACGAGACTAGAGGTAATTACCCACAAATTACTAAAACCGCCTCCTAGAGTCAGCAAGCGATCGGCGGTTGCTTGTAATAAGCTTCTAGAACTACCATCCAAACATAAAAATTGCTTCGGGCGATTTTGACGACTTAGGGGCCAAAAACGCTCACCTTTACCACCAGCAAGGATTACGGGAAAAAATAAACCATCCATGTTATCAGACACCGCTACTGAAGAACATTACAAGTGTACAGTGAGCTATTCCTCTAGCCAGATTTGTAGCCAGCATTAACAAACTCTTAGAGAGTGGATGAGTGGGGAGAAAATTGTGATTAAACAAGTTCCATGGTCAGAAAGTCAGGTCAAGCCTCAACCAGCGCCTAGCGTTAATCAAGAGGTAAAAACACCACAACCACCACAGATAGAAAATCAAATTGATCCTGTTGAGGTTTCGGTTAAGTCACCAGTTAATAATAATCATAGTGCTGCCTCATCAGCCGTCATGCCCAATGAAATATATGAGCGCTTGGGCTTGACAATGCCAAAATGGTTATTGTGGATATTAACTTTTGTTCTAGGAATAATTTTATCTGGATTATTAGTATCAACTTTAGCTCTATGGACTCCGCTATGGAGTAATTTAGACCAATCTAGTGAAGATGAATTTGGCTTTACTGGTCAAGATCAGTCCAAATTGCCTGGTAATTTATGGAGCAAACTTTCTCAGTATCAACTCACCAAACCCATGAATATTTTAATTATGGGTGTTGAACCAGTGAGGGGAACTGTGGATGGTTCACCAGAAAGTTTTGCTGGTCAAAGCGATACCATGTTATTGGTTAGACTTAACCCCAGCGATAAAACCATTCGAGTGCTATCTATTCCCAGAGATACAATGATCACTATCCCTGAACAGGGATTGACTAAAGTATCGGAAGCTAACGCTAAAGGTGGGCCAGTATTAGCCGCACGGGTAGTCAGCCGCAGTTTAAATAATGCTCCTATAGATCGCTATATTCGTATTTCTACCAGTGGATTTCGTCAGTTAGTTGATCAGTTGGGAGGGGTAGAAGTTTTCGTCCCCCAAGCAATGAATTATCGGGATCAATCTGGTAATTTTTCAATGGACTTAGTTAGCGGTTGGCAAACTCTTAATGGTACACAAGCAGAACAGTTTGCTCGATTCCGCGAACCAGGTTTAGGCGATTTAGTCAGAGTACAACGTCAACAAGCTCTTATCGCTGCTTTACTGCAAAGAATGAGTAGCCCTACGGTTGTTCCTCGGTTGCCACAAGTTACCCGCATTATGCGGAAGTATTTTGATACTAACTTAAAAATGGAAGAAATGATGGCTTTGGCTAATTTTTCCCTGAACGTAGAACGGGATAATTTCCAAATGGCCATGTTACCCGGTACTTTCAGCCGCTTTAGTCTAGATCCTAATAGCTACTGGTTGAATATGACTGGACAAAACAGCTTATTGAATGATTATGTCGGGGTAAATATTAATGGATTGAATCCAGATTCAAAACCAGTCAGTAACCTAAGAATTGCCGTTCAAAACGCTTCCAATCAACCTGAGCTAACAGAACAAGTTATTAGCTATCTTAAACAGAAAGGCTTTAATAATGTTTATGCTGTAGCTGATTGGCCGGATACCTATCGCCAAACTCAAATTATTGTCAGAAAAGGTCAGCGACAACCAGGAATTAATTTGCAAAAAGCCATAGGTTTAGGTCAAATTGAAGTCTCATCTATTGGAGATTTAGAATCTGATTTAACAATTCGGATCGGGAAGGATTGGAAGTAAGAAGGAGGCAGGAGGGAAGAGGCAGAGGTGCAGGGAGCAGGGGGCAGGGGGAAAAGATAAATAATGAATTCCCTGTTGCCTATTACCTATTGCCCGTTGCCTATTGCCTGTTCCCTGTTCCCTGTTCCCTGTTCCCTACTGTATGAGAATAAGATTATGAAAAAAAGATTTTGGCGGATTTTGAGTTTAATTTTTATTCTGCTTTTAGCGTGGTTGTGGATCATGATTAATCCTCAACCTGCTTTTGCTCAAATGAATACAATTAATTATAGTAATATCAATTTAGAAAACCGTGATTTTTCTTTTGCTGATTTATCTGGGGGAACTTTTGTCGCTGCGGAAATGCGAGAGGCAAATTTCCAAGGAGCAAATTTAACTAATGCGATTTTAACTAAAGGTGTGTTATTAAAAGCTAATTTAGAAGGGGCAAATTTAACTGATGCTTTAGTAGATAGGGTGACTTTAGATAGTGCTAATTTAAAAAATGCTATCTTTACCGGAGCGATTTTAACCCGTAGCCGTTTTTATGATGCGGATATTACTGGTGCTGATTTTTCAGATGCTTTAATTGATCGTTATCAAGTAGCATTATTGTGTGAAAGAGCAAAGGGGGTAAATCCAGTTACGGGAGTTTCTACAAGGGAAAGTTTAGGTTGTCGCTCGTAGTAGTTGTGTGATGCTACTACGATTTAAGACGAGAATTATACTAAATCATCAGGGTTGATGTTTAATTCTCTTAATTTAGCGGCCAAGCGTTCGGCTCGTGTTTCGGCTAAATTTGCTCGCTCCCAACCAGTCAACAGTAAATTACCCTGATTATCCCACCAGCGCAACCAAGGTAATTCTATATTTTGATAACGACCTGACCAGATGCCTAATTCTACTCCCAGTGGTTCAATTGGATAATGACCGCGTTCATTAGGGTGTAAAATTTGATATCGTCCATTTACCAAATTATAAACTTCCACACTAGCTTTTTTAACTTCATAAATGCCATAATAAGGAACTCTAATGGCTTGTTCATAAACCCAAAATTTACCAGTAATGGGGGTTTTATCTCTTTCCTCTGTCCCATTTCCTGAAACAAATTCTAAAACAATTAATGGTGCTACATATTCCTGCCAAAGTACATAAGAACGCCGCACTTGACCGTTAAGAGTAGGTGGAACATTGGGGACATAAAACCAATCAGGAGCTTCTGCACCTTTTTCTGGTGGTTCAGTCATTCGCCAATATATCCCGCTATCTTGACCAATACAATATTGGCCATCAGGGTGGATGTTTTGTAAAATTGGTTCGATAGAATCAGTTAATAATAAACTTTGAGGATGTTCTTGAAAATTGGTTACAAACGTCCCATCAGACTCAGGTAACTGTGTATGATCTGGTAAATTGGTTTGGATCTCTGTACAGGACAAAAAATAGAAAAAAGCTTGCAAAGGGGACAGGGAAGGGGTTTCATAGAAAGTTACCACACAATCAAAGAAACCCCTATGAACCAGATTAACCTATTACGAGAAACACTGAAACCCCATTTAGGATGG
>DATGXB010000277.1:0-20727 GCA_035299225.1 Nostocaceae cyanobacterium
TGTTCGTGGGGTTGGTCTTGAGGTGCCATCCAAGCGCGGATACCCTCGTTCAACAAAATGTTTTTGGTATAGAAGGTTTCAAATTCTGGGTCTTCTGCTGCCCGTAACTCTTGAGATACGAAGTCATAAGCCCGTAGGTTGAGTGCTACACCGATGATGCCTACTGCGCTCATCCATAAGCCTGTTACGGGTACAAACAGCATAAAGAAGTGTAACCAGCGTTTGTTGGAGAAGGCAATCCCGAAAATCTGTGACCAGAAACGGTTTGCTGTCACCATTGAATAGGTTTCTTCTGCTTGGGTGGGGTTGAAGGCGCGGAAGGTGTTGGAAGCTTCACCGTCTTCAAATAGGGTGTTTTCTACGGTTGCACCGTGAATGGCGCAAAGTAATGCACCGCCTAAAATCCCCGCGACTCCCATCATGTGGAAGGGGTTGAGGGTCCAGTTATGGAAACCTTGGAAGAATAACAGGAAACGGAAGATTGCTGCTACACCAAAGCTGGGGGCAAAGAACCAGCTAGATTGTCCCAAGGGGTACAGTAAGAATACGCTGACAAATACGGCGATGGGGCCGGAGAATGCCAGGGCGTTATAAGGACGGATACCGACTAAGCGGGAAATTTCAAATTGGCGTAACATGAAGCCAATCAGACCAAATGCACCATGTAGGGCAACAAAAGGCCATAATCCGCCTAGCTGACACCAACGGGTGAAATCACCTTGGGCTTCTGGTCCCCAAAGTAGCAATAAGGAGTGACCGACGCTATCGGCGGGGGTAGATACTGCTACGGTGAGGAAGTTACAGCCTTCTAGGTAGGAGGAGGCTAATCCGTGGGTATACCAGGAGGTAACGAAGGTTGTGCCGGTTAACCAGCCGCCTAATGCTAGGAAGGCGCAGGGGAATAATAATATTCCTGACCAACCTACGAAGACGAAGCGATCGCGCTTCAACCAGTCGTCTAGTACGTCAAACCACCCTCTTGTGCTCGTAGGGCGACCTACTGCAATGGTCATTGATCTAAAATCCTCTTGTTTACTAAAATTGCAACGTTTTTTAAGGTTGGGCTTGGGGTCAGGCTTCTAACCTCTAACCTCTACCATGAGGAATTCAACGTTTGTTTTGACACTCTCAAATGTAAATATACACCTGATCTGCTGAGAATTTTCTACCTTTGGATAGTTGTTTCTCAGGATTATGCCATTACCTGTACCATTAACTAAGCAATTTAGCTCATGGTAACTTAATGATTCTTAACTTATCACATTACTCAGGGTTTGCGCTGGAGTCGCACAAGTAAATCTTTTCTTTAGGATATTAAATAATATGAATATCAGAAATTTTACAATCTGTCATAACTTTTCTCATAAAACTTAAAACTTGCAAGACTGCCTACTCCAATGGCAGACTTCTATAAAGACAAGAGTCTCATGGGCCAAGGTAGTTATATGACGGCATCAACAACGATTAACCAAGGCGATTCCCAAAATGGCGATCGCTCGGCTGAAAACAAGCTACATCAAAACGTTCTCGGTTCTCGTCGGTTTAGTAACTACTGGTGGGCAACTATCGTGACTATGGGAGCTTCAGGTTTTTTCTTAGCTGGTCTCTCTAGTTACCTCAATGTTAATTTACTCATAGTTACCGACCCAACTCAACTGATATTCATCCCTCAAGGTTTAGTAATGGGATTATATGGGTCTGCTGGCTTATTGTTAGCATTGTACCTGTGGTTAGTTATCCTTTGGAACGTAGGAGGCGGTTATAACGAATTTAATCGGGAAACTGATAAATTCCACATCTTTCGCTGGGGCTATCCTGGTAAAAACCGCCAGATTGAAATCGAAGGACGTACTCAAGATATACAATCTGTCAAGATTATCATTAAAGAAGGTCTAAATCCCCAACGCGCCCTCTACCTACGTGTCAAAGGACGGCGAGATATTCCTCTCACAAGGGTAGGTCAGCCTTTATCTTTAGCTGAGTTAGAAACTCAAGGGGCAGAATTAGCCAGATTTTTAGGAGTACCCTTAGAAGGACTTTAGGGTGCTAAGAGGAGGCAGGGGAGGCAGGAGGCAGGAGGCAGGAGGCAGGAGGAATAAATAATTACTTCCTCATCTTCTTCTTTTTCCCCTTCTTCTTTTTCCCCATCCCCTCTTCCCACTTCCCTCATGCCCCAACTTTCTACAAAATACTGATAACATAACTCTGGTTGAATCAAGAAGTTGAATCAAGAACTGGTGATGCATTTGAGATTTTCACAATTTCTAATGGCCTTATTGATGATTAGTGCTTTAATGGTAGGAGGCTGTGATAACCAAGCGGCAGTTTCCAGAACATTAGACACTTCAATAGCCAGTACAAAAGCAGCTGAAGCAAGTAGTAAAACTACTCCAGATAATCCAGCTAAATCTGAAGAAAAAACTATTAGTGAGCCTATCCCTGGAATGCCTAACTTACCACAACTCAACGGTACAGCTACTGTAGAGATGACCATCATTGACAGTAAAAAAAATCCCCTTGGGACAGTTACCATTGAACTAGACGGCACAAATGCACCAATCACTGCTGGTAATTTTGCTGATTTAGTCAACAAAGGTGTTTATGATGGCTTAATGTTTCATCGGGTAATTAAAGAACCCCAGCCTTTCGTCGCTCAAGGTGGCGATCCCCAAAGTAAAAATGAAAATGTACCAGTCAATAGATTAGGTACAGGTAGTTACGCAGATGAAACAGGCAATATTCGCTATATTCCTCTAGAAATTAAACCCCAAGGGGAAGCAAAACCAATTTACAGTAAAACTCTTGAGCAAGCAGGTGTAAGAAAAGCACCTGTGTTACAACATAAACAAGGGGCGATCGCTATGGCTAGATCCCAAATGCCAGATTCCGCCTCCTCCCAGTTTTACTTCGCTTTAGCTAATTTAGACTTCCTAGATGGTAACTATGCCGTTTTTGGTAATGTTACCGATGGTTTTGATGTGGTTAATAAAATTCAACAAGGCGATCGCATTGAATCTGCTAAAGTTACTCAAGGTTTGGAAAACTTGAAAGTTGGTCAATAGTCCTAATTAACCTGTAGAGGCGTTTTTATTAGCGTCTCTACTAAATTCTAAAAACTATAGTAAATTTTAAAATTGGTTCAAGTTGTTGTTACTGGTATTGGTATAGTTTCCGCATTAGGTCAAAGCCTACAATCTAACTGGGAAAATTTACTGGCAGGTAAAACCGGAATTAAACTACATCAGCCTTTTCCTGAACTGGGGTTAATTCCTTTAGGCTTAATTGGTGAAAAACCAACTGATTTAATCAACCTCACCCAAATGGCGATTACTTCAGCTTTAGAGGATGGGGAAATCAGCCCACCTTTACCTGATTGTGCCGTTGTCATTGGTTCTAGTCGCAGTCAGCAAGCTGCTTGGGAAAAATTAGCCCGAAAAGACCTAAATTTAGAAACCTGGTTAAATACCCTACCTCATATTCATGCGATCGCCGCAGCTCGAAAAATTGGCTCAACTGGGACAGTTTTAGCACCAATGGCCGCTTGTGCAACAGGAGTTTGGGCGATCGCTCAAGCAGTAATGTTAATTCAAACAGGACAATATCAAAGGGTCATTGCTGGGGCAGTAGAAGCACCAATCACCCCCCTATCTATTGCCGGATTTCGTCAAATGGGGGCTTTAGCCCAAACAGGTGCTTATCCTTTTGATATCCATCGAGAAGGTTTAGTATTGGGAGAAGGTGCAGCTATATTTATCCTAGAAACATTAGAATTAGCTCAAAAACGCCAAGCCAAAATTTACGGCGAAATTCTCAGTTTTGGCTTAACAGCTGATGCCTATCACCCCAATCAACCAGATCCAAACAGCAAAGGGGCGATCGCCGCCATCCAACAATGTCTACAACGTAGTCAATTAAAACCATCTGACATAGATTATATTCATGCTCATGGTACTGCTACTCAGCTAAATGACCACATCGAAAGTTTAATCATTCAGCAGCTTTTCCCCCCTCAGATTTCCATCAGTTCCACAAAAGGAGCTACAGGTCATACACTAGGAGCATCAGCAGCCCTTGGTATAGCCTTTTCTCTTCTAGCATTACAGCAAAAAACCTTACCCCCTAACGTGGGATTAACACAACCAGAATTTGATTTAAACTTTGTTACCACCAGCAGCACAAAGCAAATCAATCAAATATTATGTTTTAGTTTTGGTTTTGGCGGACAAAATGCCGTATTAGCCCTGAGAAATATAAATTTTGCCTAATAATACGAAATCTTAAGGTTAAACTCTGAATACACAGAATACAGTAATAAATCATCTGCCGGAAGGCAGACATAAAAATCTTAACTTCCACTTCATTGTGGTAAACTTCGGTAACTTTACAGTGACAGTAGAGTAAACTGTCTACTAAAAGTATCTACCAGGTTAGTAAAAAAGATAAGGTAAGCTTAAGATGTAATACTGAATCTTAGTTTAACAACCGCATTTATACGGAAACTAAACTTACATTTGCTGGCGGATAACTTTTATGATTTCCGACGGCATCAAATTAGTGAATTAATGAGCACAACGACTTCACATTCTGAAGTTATGAAGCCAAGAAATAAATTTAACTGTAGAAACTTCTAACAGAACATTTCTACATAAGTTTAACCAAACTCGTTTCACTTAAATTCTGTGTACATTGTTCAGAGATAACTGGCATATTTAATCTGTGTTTTCCTATTAAATTTTTAGAGCTTAGAGTGAAAAATCTTCACAGTTAATTATCAAAATGGATTGGAGTTTATGAATACTAAATTGCTTAAATCTTCTATTTCTTGTTTGTTATTGACCTTACCTTTATCCATAGGCGTTTTACCTGCTCAAGCTCAATCATCCTCATTCCCCACCCCTTTACAAATTAGTCAAACATTTAAACCACCAAAACGCCCTGGTTATCCTTCCTCGGCTGGTGCTGCCACCCGTGGTTCTTGCTCTAATGAAAATAAAGAAGTAAAACCATTAATACCTCAAAATAGACTAGGTTTAACATTTTCTGAACGTCCGACATTCTTCTGGTATCAACCTGAAAAATCAGCAAAAGTAGCCCAATTTTTACTCAGCGTTGATGCAGATACAGTTAATGAAAATAAAGTCCTTTATGAAACTACAATAAAATTACCAGAACAAGCAGGAATTGTGGGTTATACTCTTCCCGAAAATGCACCTACTTTAGAAGTAGGTAAAACTTACCGATGGTATTTAACGTTAATTTGTGATGAAAGTGATTCTAGCGGCAACCCTCGTGTAAATGGTTGGGTGGAAAGAATTGAACCAGAAAATCAATTATTAGAAAATTTAAACAAAGCTAATTTCCGTAAATTGCCTAGTATCTATGCAGAAGCAGGAATTTGGCACGAAGCTTTACTTGCTTTAACACAGTTACGCACAACTGAACCAGATAATATCTTTATTCGTATGGACTGGCGAAAATTCATGAAATCTGTAGAGTTACAAGAATTAACTGATGAACCGATAATTCCCTGTTGTACAACTGAGAATTAAATGAGAAAATTCTAATTTTTAATTGCCAAGATGTGGACAAAAATAAAACAAAAAATTTGGCAATGGCGGGGGGTAATCATTGGTGTTCCCAATATTACCTTTTTAGTTATTTTAATTCGTAGTTTAGGGTGGATGCAACCTTGGGAATTACGATCACTAGATCAAATGTTCATTCTTCGTCCCCCAGAAGCTATTGATCAACGCCTTGTCATTGTAGAAATTACAGAAGAGGATGTCAGAAAACAAAAACAGTGGCCAATGTCAGATGCACAACTAGCCAAGGCATTGCAAAATATTAAACAACAAAAACCCAGGGCTATTGGCTTAGACATTTATCGAGATTTACCGGTCAATCCCGGTCATGCTGATTTAGTGAAAGTATTTACATCCACACCTAATTTAATTGGTGTGCAAAAAACAACTAGCAATCCTGATAGTTCAGTAGTCAACCCATCACCAATACTAAAAAAACTTCAACAAATTGGTGCAAATGATTTGCCTATTGATGGAGATGGGAAAATTCGCCGGGGTTTTTTGTATGCCAATTTACCAGAAAGCGAAGAAAGTATAGAAAGTTTTGGACTGAAATTAGCATTGTTATATTTAAAAGCTGAAGGAATCACGGAAAAACCATCAGCAACTAATTCCGATTATTTACAATTAAACCAGGGTGTATTTAATATTTTTGAAGCTAATGATGGCAGTTATGTCAATGCGAATGCTGCTGCCTATCAAGTAATAATTAACTACAGAGGTGGAATCGAAAGATTTCCTCGTTTAACCTTAGAAGAAGTTTTAGAAAACCGTATTCCTAAAGATTTGATGCGGGATAAAATAGTATTAATTGGTGGCACAGCAGAAAGTCTAAACGACTTATTTTATACACCCTATACAAGCAAAGTATTTTCCCACCCGGAACGAATGGCAGGTGTAGTTATTCATGCGAATTTAGTTAGTCAAATTTTAAGTACAGCTTTAGATGGTCGTCCTCTAATTAAAAGTTTACCTGACTATTTAGAATGGTTATTAATTTTATTATGGTCAGTTTTTGGGGCTACTTTATATTGGCAGCAACGCTATAATAGTAATCGGCCTCAGTATTTTTTAATTACAGGAACAGGGGTTATTTTAGGGATTGGTGGGTTAATTGGAATTGCCTATTTAGCTTTTTTAAATGGTTGGTGGATTCCACTTGCGCCACCATTATTAGCATTTACTGGATCAGCAATTGCGGTAACTCAATATATCGCCCGTAGTGCGACTAAAATGAATAAAACCTTCGGGCGTTATTTAACAGATGAAGTTGTAGCAAATTTAATGGAAACTCCAGGCGGTTTAAATTTAGGAGGAGAGAGAAGGAAAGTTACTGTTTTAGTTTCTGATTTGCGGGGATTTTCTGCTATTTCTGAACGATTACCACCAGAACAAGTTTGTAATATTCTTAATTTGTATTTGGGGGCAATGACGGAAGTAATTAATCAGTATAAGGGAACAATTAATGAGTTTGTCGGCGATGGAATTTTTGTGTTGTTTGGTGCGCCAATTAGTCGCCCGGATGACTCTACAAGGGCTATTGCTTGTGCTGTAGCGATGCAATTGGCAATGCAACAAGTAAATGAAAAAAATCGCCAATTAAATTTACCAAGTTTAGAAATGGGAATTGGGATAAATACTGGTGAAGTAGTTGCTGGTAATGTTGGTTCTCAAAAACGGGCTAAATATACTGTAATTGGTAGTCATGTTAATTTAGCAGCAAGGGTTGAAACTTATACTGTTGGTGGACAGATTTTAATTTCTGAATATACTTATGAAGATGCAAATATTGATTTGAAATTTGACAATCAATTCCAGGTCGAACCCAAGGGGATAAAACAGCCTATTACTCTTTATGATGTGATCGGAATTTGCGGAGAATATAATTTATTTTTACCTCAAGACACAGAAGATATAATTAGTTTAACTCAAGTCTTATCTTTAGAATATATAATTTTAAAAGGAAAACACGCTGAAGGGACAGCATTATCTGGTGTGTTGGTTGGGATTTCAGAAAATTCTGGTATTTTGCAAACAAATCATCAATTAGAGGTATTAAATAATTTAAAAATCAAATTATTAACAATTCCTGATGTAGATATCTACGCCAAAGTAATGAAAAAATCCCCAGATTTAGAAAATAATTATATCATTCGGTTTACAGCAATACCAGAGGAAGCGATCGCACACCTCCAGCAATTCATATAATTTGTATTACGTAAAATTCCTGAAGCTTTGGTGAACCTGTATTTTTTTGATCCAGTTGCGGGAAAAGGGCAGGAAGAGTATAAAATCAGAGGCAAGAAATTTTAGTTAATTTTTAAACAAATTATAAAACTCTGATATGCAAAAAGTCTTTTTGTTCTTCATGTTTGCACAGGTGCATCAAGTCCGCAGGTGGGAAAAGATGAATTTTTCGTTAGTTCTGATTTTATTTTCGGCTTATAGTGTAATTTTTGCCACCAATCTAACTCCTGTTTTTGCTCAAGTACCAAACCAAGAGCGTTTTCCTCAACCTATACCTTCCGTAGAACCTCTGGGAGAAGAAACTGAAAAGCCTGTGCAACCTGTGATAAATCCAGAAAATACACTTACTCCTGCTGCGGCTATGGTGAAGGTGGAAAAGGTGGAAGTGTTGGGTAGTACAATTTTTAATCCAGAAGATTTCAATAATATTACGCAAAAAGTTACAGGAAGGACGGTAACTTTAGCAGAATTACAAAATGTTGCTAATGAAATTACGCAATTATACTTGAATAAAGGTTATCTTACTTCTAGAGCGATTTTAGTAGATCAAAAAATTGTTGATAATGTAGTACAAATTCAAGTGGTGGAAGGGGGAATTGAAAAAATAGAAATTGAAGGTACTCGCCGCCTTAATCCCAATTATGTGCGATCGCGTGTAGGCTTGGCAACGAGCAAACCCCTTTCTAGTGCAAAATTAGAAGAGCAATTAAGATTATTAAGAAATGATCCGCTTTTAGCAAATGTAGAAGCTAGTTTACGTCCTGGTAGTAGCTTGGGTCAAAGTGTTTTAATTGTGCGGGTAAAGGAAGCTAACCCTTTTGATGCTGTATTAGGTATTGATAATTATTCACCTCCTAGCGTGGGTTCCGAAAGATTAGGAATTGTTGCTAATCATCGTAATTTAACAGGTTTAGGAGATGAATTAGCATTATCTTATTATCGGACGACACAAGGAGGAGCAAATATTTATGATTTTAACTATCGAGTGCCACTAAATCCCATGAATGGCACATTACAACTCAGAACTACTATTAATAATAATCAAGTAATTGACCCACAATTAAAACAATTTGATATTAGTGGAGAATCGCAACTATACGAAATTAATTATCGTCAGCCATTGGTGCGATCGCTCCGAGAAGAATTTGCGCTATCCTTGGGTTTTGCCGTCCAAAATGGGCAAACCTTCACTTTTGCAGGCCCTACCCCCTTTGGTTTTGGCCCCGATGCCGAAGGAAACAGCCGCACCCGTGTGATTAAATTTGGTCAGGACTATGTAAGACGGGATGTAAGCGGGGCTTGGGGATTGCGATCGCTCTTTAGTTTTGGTATAGGTATATTTGATGCGACAGTTAACTCTGACCCTATCCCGGATGGTCGGTTTTTTAGCTGGTTAGGACAAATTCAACGAGTACAACGCCTGAGCCCTGATAACTTATTAATTGCTCAAGCTGAACTACAACTTACACCAGATAGTTTATTACCCTCTCAACAATACGTCTTGGGTGGTGGTCAGTCTTTACGCGGTTATCGGCAAAATGTCCGGGCTGGGGATAATGGTGTTAAATTTTCTGTAGAAGATCGAATTATTTTACAAAAAGATGCTTCAGGAAGTCCCACTTTACAAATTGCACCTTTTGTAGATTTGGGTTACATCTGGAACGTCAGCGACAACCCCAACATTTCCCAAAACCAAAGATTTTTAGCTGGTGTAGGCACAGGTTTACTGTTTCAACCTATACCGCAATTAAATCTCCGCTTAGATTATGGCATACCTCTAGTTAATTTAGATGATAGAGGTACAAATGCTCAAGATGACGGCTTTTATTTTAGTGCCAGTTATCGGTTTTAATTTCTTCCCGACGCAAAAAGTGAGATGAGGAAGATGAGGAGTGCGGGGTGATGAGAAGGAGATCGTATCAGGTAGAGAAAATCTGGATATGATAGAAAAGTAGAAAAAACTTCAAGAATCTTCATTCTGATGCTCACTCATTCATCTGGCTCATCCAAAGCTAAAGACTCATTAACAAAAACCATTCTTTTGGGGAATGAGCCGAGTCCTGAACTAGTTGCTATTCTCGCCGTTTACTTTGTACAAGGCATATTAGGTTTAGCACGTTTAGCGGTGAGCTTTTTCCTCAAGGATGAATTGTTACTTAGTCCCGCACAAGTATCCGCACTATTGGGAATAGTAGCTTTACCGTGGATACTTAAACCCCTGATGGGTTTTATTTCTGATGGTTTACCGATTTTTGGCTATCGTCGCCGTCCTTATTTGATTTTATCCGGCATTTTGGGAACTGCTGCTTGGGTGAGTTTGGCCACTATAGTACATAGTAGCTGGGCTGCCACAATAGCGATCGCACTCACTTCTCTCTCTGTCGCTTTTAGTGATGTCATAGTTGATTCTATCGTCGTAGAAAGAGCTAGAGCAGAGTCACAAGTAGAAGCTGGTTCTCTTCAATCTCTCTGTTGGGGAAGTAGTGCAGTAGGTGGTTTAATAACTGCATATCTGGGCGGTTTTTTGTTAGAACATTTCACCACTCGTACAGTGTTTTTATGTACGGCTTCCTTTCCCTTAATAGTCTCAGTTGTTGCCTGGTTAATTGCAGAAAAACCTGTTAACTCCAAATCAGAAGACTATAGTAGCAATTTTCTCGTAGTTAAAGAACAACTAACACAATTACGCCAAGCTTTTACTCAAAAAGTAATTTGGCTACCCACAGCATTTATTTTTATCTGGCAAATTACCCCTACAACAGATTCAGCCCTATTCTTCTTTAGCACCAATGAATTACATTTTGAACCAGAATTTCTAGGGCGAGTACGCTTGGTAAGTAGCATCGCTTCTCTATTAGGAATTTGGATTTTTCAAAGATTTCTCAAAAGTGTTCCTTTCCGAATAATTTGCGGTTGGAGTATTGTGATCTCTACAGTATTGAGAATGTCAATATTATTGTTAGTTACTCATACCAACCGACAAATAGGAATAGATGACCATTGGTTTGCTCTGGGTGATAATTTAATTCTCACTGTCATGGGACAGATTGCATTTATGCCAGTCATGGTATTAGCAGCAAGAATTTGTCCTCTGGGAATAGAAGCAACATTATTTGCCGCACTAATGTCAATATTTAACTGTGGAGGTTTGATATCTCAAGAACTTGGGGCATTAATGACAGATTGGTTAGGAGTTACTGAAACTAACTTTGATTCTCTCTGGTTATTAGTGCTAATTACAAATCTTCTTTCTTTATTGCCATTACTATTTATTAATTGGCTCACAAATCTAGACACAGAAACAGACGTGCAACTATCGCCAGTGTTATCAGATTTGATTTCTGAACCACAGTTGCAAGAGGCGAGTTCGGAAATTTTGGAATAGTTAAAAATAACAGAACGAGCAAGACGCAAAATAATTATATTGCGTCTATATCAATTTATCAAAAATAATCAAAATTAGGTTAACAGGGTAGCAAAATATATGCAAACACCAGCAGTTTCCAATAACATTAGTTCAGAAAAATCATACAATCTCCAAGACTGGCAAGGAGGTTATAAATCACTTAACCAAGAATTTGATTACTGGATTGATGATATAGAAGGAGAAATTCCCTTAGAACTGCAAGGTACATTTTTTAAAAACGGACCTGGTTTATTTGATATCAATGGGCAAAGAATCTATCATCCTTTTGATGGTGACGGCATGATTAGCCGGATTACATTTACCAATGGACGCGCTCATTTTCGCAATCGCTTTGTGCATACTGCCGAATATTTAGCAGAACAAAAAGCTGGTAAAATTCTTTATCGGGGTGTATTTGGTACACAAAAACCGGGAGGGTGGTTAGCGAATATTTTTGATTTAAAAGTGAAAGAAATTGCTAATACCAATGTGATTTATTGGGGTGGAAAACTTTTAGCACTGTGGGAAGCATCTTTACCTTATCGTCTTGAAGCTGATACACTCAAAACATTAGGGAAAGAAAATTTTAATTCTGTCTTAACAGCAAAAGAAGCTTTTAGCGCTCATCCCCGCATTGACCCTAGTTATCAGCAAGATGGTAAACCCCGACTGGTGAACTTTTTTGTACAACCGGGAACATCAACTAAAATTACTGTTGTAGAATTAAGTTTGGCGGGGGAGATTGTTAGTAAAAAGGTGTATTCTGTTTCTGGTTTTTGCTTTATTCATGATTTTGTCATCACTCCTAATTACTGCATCTTTTTTCAAAATCCCGTCAAATTTAATCCCTTACCTTATATTTTGGGATTTTCTGGAGCAGGACAATGTATTAAATTACAACCTAATCAACCGACAAAAATTATAGTTATACCCCGGACAAGTGAAAACAATTCTTCAGAGTTAAAAATTCTCGAAACAAAAGCAGGTTTTATTTTCCATCATGCTAATGCTTATGAAGTGGATGAGGAAATTATTGTTGATTCTATTTTCTATGAGCGTTTAACAGAAGTTAAAGGCAGCAATGAAGATTATTTACAAACAGATTTTGATGCTAATGCACCGGGACAACTGCGGCGATTTTATCTGAATTTAACAGAAAATACAGTTAAAACTGATTTATTAGATAGTCGTGCTTACGAATTTCCTGTTATTCACCCAAATTATGTAGGAAGACAACATCGTTATATATATTCGGCTGCTGTTCATACAGAAACAGGGAATGCACCCTTACAAGCGATCGCCAAATTTGATCTACAATCACAACAATCATTAATTTGGAGTGCTGCACCCCGTGGTTTTGTGGGTGAACCGGTATTTGTCCCCCGTCCCAACTCCCCAGCAGAAGATGATGGTTGGCTGTTAACTTTAGTTTATGACGCAGCACATCACCGTTCTGATGTCGTCATCCTCAACGCGCAAGACTTACAGCTTGTAGCTAAACTGCATTTAAAACACCATATTCCCTACGGTTTACACGGTAGTTTCACACCAGAGATTTTTGTGAATAGCTGATTTTTCCGTAAATACTTAAATAAATACGCGGGATAGTCACACTCCCGCTTTTTTTATGGTATTCTAGAAAGCTGTTCGATAGCGATCGCTTCAAGGCTTCCTTAACCGGCGGCGGCGTTGATAACCATTAAGCACTACCTTGGTTAAATTGTAAAGTTATGGCGCTGATAGTTCAGAAATACGGGGGTTCATCTGTTGGTTCTGTGGAACGTATCCAAGCTGTGGCCAAAAGAGTTGCTAATACTGTTAAAGCTGGTAACTCTTTAGTGGTGGTCGTTTCAGCTATGGGTAAAACCACGGATGGCTTAGTAAAATTGGCGAATGACATTTCTAAAAGTCCCTGCCGTCGGGAAATGGATATGTTACTTTCCACAGGCGAGCAAGTTACCATCGCTTTGCTGAGTATGGCTTTACAAGAAATCGGTCAGCCGGCTATTTCTATGACTGGTGCACAGGTAGGCATTGTTACCGAAGCCGCCCATACTCGCGCCCGAATTTTGCACATTCAAACCGATCGCCTACTGCGTCATGTACGTGATGGTAAAGTGGTTGTGGTGGCTGGGTTTCAAGGAATCAGCAATATTGAAGAATTAGAAATTACCACTTTGGGCAGGGGTGGTTCAGACACTTCCGCCGTAGCTTTAGCCGCCGCATTACAGGCGAACTTCTGTGAAATTTATACCGACGTACCAGGGATTTTAACCACAGACCCCCGCCTAGTTCCCCAAGCGCAGTTAATGAGAGAAATTACCTGTGATGAAATGCTAGAATTAGCCAGTTTGGGGGCAAAAGTTTTACATCCCCGTGCGGTGGAAATTGCCAGAAATTACGGTGTACCTTTGGTAGTGCGTTCTAGTTGGACTGATGACCCAGGCACCTGGGTGACAACCTCCAAAACCCCAGAACCGACTTTAATTAATTTAGAATTAGCCCGTCCTGTGGATGCGGTAGAATTTGATACTGCTCAAGCCAGAGTGGCTTTATTGAGGATACCCGACCGCCCCGGAGTTGCAGCCCGGTTATTTGGGGAGATTTCCCGGCAAAATGTGGATGTAGATTTGATTATTCAATCTATCCATGAAGGTAATACAAACGACATAGCCTTTACTGTAGGAACACCAGTTTTAAACCGCGCCGAAGCCGTAGCAGCTGCGATCGCCCCCGCTTTACGCAATCAACCCGATCCTGACCAAGCAGAGGTATTAGTAGAACAGCATACCGCAAAAGTCAGTATAGTAGGGGCAGGAATGATTGGTCGTCCTGGTGTAGCGGCGACAATGTTTAGCACCTTAGCGGAGGCTGGGGTAAATATTCAAATGATTTCCACTAGCGAAGTGAAAGTAAGTTGTGTAGTTGATGCTAGTGATTGTGAAAAAGCGATCGCCGCTTTGTGTAAAACCTTTGAAATAGGTGCTTATCCCGCCGCCTTATCAGCAACAAATCATAGCAGTCCGGCGGTGCGTGGTGTCGCTTTAGACCTGAATCAAGCTAGAATCGCCATTCGCCAGTTACCAGACCAACCAGGAGTAGCGGCGAAATTATTCGGGTTATTGGCAGAATTAAATATTAGTGTGGACATGATTATTCAGTCCCAGCGCTGCCGGTTAGTGGATGGAATACCCAAAAGAGATATAGCCTTTACCGTCGCCAGAATGGACGCAGAACACGCCCAACAGCAACTAACAAAAATAGCAACCGAGTTAGGGTGGGGAGAAGTGATATTGGATCAGGCGATCGCTAAAGTGAGTATAGTTGGTTCCGGCATGGTAGGCCACCCAGGCATCGCCGCGAAAATGTTCCAAGCCCTAGCCGAACAACAAATCAACATCCAAATGATCGCCACCTCCGAAATCAAAATCAGTTGCGTAGTCTCCCAAGACGAAGGAGTAAAAGCCCTGCAAGCCATTCATGCAGCCTTTGAACTATCAGGAACAGAAAAATTTGTCGTCCCAGCGTAACTCAAAACGGGAGGAATATTAAATTTAATATTTCTCCTCATGATTAAATTAAATGGGTGTTGCATAAGTGCGGGATGTTTTTGAGTGTAGAGACGTTCCATGGAACGTCTCTACAAGGATTTTGAATGTATGCAAAATTGTTTTCATCCTCAAAATCAGCAACACCATTAAATGATGTAGGGTGCGTTCCCTAACGCACCTTTGGTTGAATAATCTGGCCTTTGTGGCAATACTTCGCTGGACACATCCTACAAAAAACTAAAACCAAATAAACATTGATTGTAGGGACATGGCAGTGCCATGTCCTCTTATACTAAACCATCTCACGTTAACAAACTCCAATCTCCACCAAAAAGACAACCAAAGTCAAATACCCCGTAAAAACACAGATACAAACGGCAATTGAGAAGCTTGTCAACCGTAATTTCTACATCAGAACTCGAAAGGCCGAGCTTTTTACTCAAAACGCCAAGTTCAGAACTCGAAAGGCCGAGCTTTTTACTCAAAACGCCAAGTTCAGAACTCGGAACGTCGAGCTTTTTACTCAAAACGCCAAGCTCAGAACTCGGAAAGCCGAGCTTTTTACTCAAAACGTCGAGTTCAGAACTCGGAAAGTCGAGCTTTTTACTCAAAACGTCGAGAAAATTACTCGAAATTTTGAGGAAATATCTTGACATTTTCAAAAAATCTCTTCAAGATCAACACAAAATCACTCAAAAATCCGAGAAAATAACTCGGAACTCCAAGAAAATAACTCGACACTCCGAGAAAATAACTCGACACTCCGAGAAAATAACTCAACACTCCGAGAAAATAACTCGACATTTTCATTAAAACACTGTAGGGACACGGCATTTAACAGGCTAAAACACAAAACCAACAACTACCCAACCACACCCCCGCTAATGCGCTTACCCAACCACACCCGAAAACCATCATGATAAAAACGATAAAAACTTTGCTTATCCACTCGTCTTTCCATCAAAAACTCAAACCAATTTTCTAAAACCTCCGCCACATCATAAGCATCCACATCCAAAATCTGACTAATATCAACTAACGGAAAATCTACATATTCCCCCGCAGTTAAAACCCGCAAAACCTGTAACTCCAAATCAGATAAATTATCACCCTGAATTTTTCCCCAATGTTGCAAATAATAAGCCTCCAAACCAGGCGAAATCATCTCCACATTTTCAGCTTGTAAAACCTGCTGTACATACATAAAATTATTTTCACCCTCAGCAATTAAATTCACACCCCTTGCTGCTTCGGGAGAAGAATTAACAGACAGATATTGCTGAATAAATAACTTTATATCTTCCGCATTTTCCTTTTGATAATCTGACAAATCCAAAATTTGTACAGGTGCTTCAATTAACAAACCAGAATTAGTCTGATGATAAGGACGACGGGAAAGCAGAAAAAACACATTATCAGGTAAATAGCGAGGGAGATAAAATAAATTTGTCCCTAGTGGTTGACAGTTTAAATCAACCCCATCCAACCCATCAATAATAATCACTAACTTTTGTTCATCTGCTAAATTATCACTAACTTGTTGTAATAACAAAGATAACAACCAACTCCCCTCAGCAGCATTTTCTATTAATAACTCACTTTCCCCAACTGGGGAAGATAGGGAAGATTGCAAACTAGCTAAAAGTTCATTTAACAGAGTACAAATTATTTGCAAAAACTCCTCGACGCGATTTTTACCCGCAACTTGCACAGAATAATAAATACAAAGCGGATGTATATTCACAAACTGCGCCAAAATCGCACTTTTCCCGCTACCCGGAACACCAACAATAATAAAATAACCCCGCTTATAGTGCCCAAGAAAATCATGAATAGCATCAAAAACAAACCCACGACCAATAAAATTCTCACTCTTTTCTAAAATCACCCGTTGAAATTCCTGCTGGTAACTGCGGAAATATCGAGAAACCGACAAAGGTGGACTATTCATCATTCCCCCCTATCCCTTCCAACCGCAAAAAATGCAACCTTCCCGACTTTTCACCCGCTACAATTGTTTTACTATCAGGTGCAACAGCACAACAGAAAATGGGACTTTCTCCTGTAAAAGTAGCTATTTCTTCTCTAGATTTTAAATCCCAGACTTTAATTGTCTTGTCATCTGAACCAGAAATCACAAATTGACAATCAGCAGAAATCGCCACTGCATTCACCCCGGAACTATGACCAGAGAGAGTGAATTTTTCCCTTCTCGATTTGAAGTCCCAGACTTTGATTGTCTCGTCAGATGAACCAGAAAGCACAAATTGACCATCCGCAGAAATCACCACTGCATTCACCCTGTCACTATGACCAGAGAGAGTGAATTTTTCCCTTCCTGATTTTAAATCCCAGACTTTGATTGTGCTGTCAGATGAACCAGAAATGACAAATTGATCATCAGCAGAAATCGCCACTGCTTTCACCGAGTTACTATGACCAGAGAGAGTAAATTTTTCCCTTCCCGATTTTACATCCCAGACTTTGATTGTCTTGTTACCTGAACCAGAAATCACAAATTGACAATCAGCAGAAATCGCCACTGCATTCACCCAGTCACTATGACCAGAGAGAGTGAATTTTTCCCTTCCCGATTTTACATCCCAGACTTTGATTGTCTTGTCTCTTGAACCAGAAATCACAAATTGACCATCAGCAGAAATCACCACTGCATTCACCGAGTCACTATGACCAGAGAGAGTGAATTTTTCCCTTCTAGATTTTAAATCCCAGACTTTGATTGTCTTGTCATCAGAACCAGAAATCACAAATTGACAATCAGCAGAAATCGCCACTGCTTTCACCGAGTTACTATGACCTTCTAAAGTACGAATTAATGCACCACCAGGAGGAATTAAGCTACTGGTTAAACAACGAAAACCCGTGTGTTGAGTTGCTATGATTTGTTGTCTTAAACCTTTAATTTGTGGGTGATTAAAACCTAACAACCGTCCTGCTAATTGTGTAGATAATTGATTTTTATCTTCATTTAAAATATGTGCTGATAGTCGTAAAGCACCTTGAATTAATTTTAAGGCTTTAGCAGGTTTCGTATATTTGAAATTTGCTGGTAATCGTAAAGCAAGTAGAATGAATTTTAAAGCTTTGAAAGTTCCTGTATATTCTGAACTTGTCGCTAATACATCATCAAGTAAATCATAATCTTCAATTAATGCCTGTACACCAAATAGAGGATGATTAATTTTCGCTGCAATAAAATCATAATTAGCCAATAACCGACAATATTGATCAAATTCTTGTCCGTCTACAGATAGCCGAGGAGATTCACCTAGAAAATTTTTCTGTTTTGACGGTGATTGTTTAGCTAACCAAGCGCGAAGATTACTCATAATTCTAACCCTTTTGTCATGTTTTGTAAAACTTTCGCGCTAATATCTGGTAAGCTTATCCCTGATTCTTTAGCAATTTCATGTAAAAAATCTCGGAAACTTTCATGATAAAATCTATAAAGTAGAGATTGATCATCTTTCTGTTTCTGCAAAAATTGCTCCCAACCATCTAGAACTTCTTGCACTGTGAAATCATCTTGCTGAGAGTATTCAGCAATTTCTTCACGAGATGCAGCACTTTCTAATACACACATCACATAGACAATTTCTATTTTCTTTTTACGTAATGGGTCAGTTCTACTTGTCATTAAATTCCAATGATCCATATAATATCTCTGTAAACCTTGAGGTAATTCATTCAAAGGTTTATCATTATAAAAACCGTCGGCTATGGCTGGTAATACGTAACGCAAATACATAAAATTATTTTCACTTTTTACCGCAATCTCTTCCACAAACTCTTTGTTAGATAAATGCGGTTGCTTTTCTATCCACTCCTTTAAACCCTGTTGATATTTACCATCATTCAGCAATAACCAAATATACTCTTTCACATCATCATTACTGTTTTGCTCATATTTCCTTAAATCCAACTCTTGATAAGCTACACTAGGAGAAAGATTAAATCTTCTTTCATGATCTAAATAAGGTCTGCGAGTCAGAAAAAAGTAAACCTTCTCAGGTAAAATCGTCGGTAAATATAACAAATTCCCGCTTGCTTCTTGGTCAACTTCATCCAACGCATCAACTATAATTATTAACCTTTCATCTTTTCTCAATCTTTCACTAACCGTAGTTAATAAATCCGCTAAATTAGCATCTCCCACATTTTGTAAATTATACCGTTGCATTAATTGTTGGCGAACACTTTTCAAAAATAAATCAGCCCGATTTCTCCCCTCAGCCCGAATATTAAAAAAGCAAATTGTTTCTGGATAGTCTAAGATATATTTAGCAGCAATGGCACTTTTCCCCATTCCCGCATCACCCACAACTTTAAAATAGCCGCTAGGATTACTTTTAATGAATTTATCAAAAGTCTCAAATACAAATCCTCGACCACAAAATGATTGAGTTTTATCCTTAATTATCGGTTCAAATTCCTTTGGAAATGTCCTTAAAATATTACTAGATTGATTCCCAATATTTTGAACTCCCAGCTTTAATTGAGTAAACTTAACTTTCAAATATTCATCATGAAGAATCTTTAATTTACCTGCTCCCTCTTGTTGTGTAATAGCATTACAACTCTGAGCAAATTTTTCATAAATGGGTGCTAATCTTTTTTTAACAGTAGCTTCTGATATATTGAATTTGATTGCTAACTGCTTTTGATTGATTTGATTATTTAATTGAGGAAGTGCTGCTAATAAAGTCTCTTCCTCTTCCTTGGATAAACCGTGTAACCCTGCTTCCTGTTTAATAAAATCTTCCCATTCCATAATTAAAGCTGTTATGTAGTTGTATTAGTTGTAATTTTAAGATTATAAAGCCTTTCTCAGTAGAATACCATAGATTTAATAAAATTTAGACTTGTTTTATACTTTGTTTATACTTCTCTTATACCCACTTCTTTTACACCAAGTTTTATACTTCTCTGCTACCTAATTCAACTTAAATCATGTCAACATAGCCAATATAGAACCAACCAAAACAGTAAACAACTTTGATTCAAGGACTTCTCAGCTATGTTTAATTTCTTTAAAAAATCAGAAGATGCAGACAGAGAACAACAAGAGTTAAAACGGCAATTTATGGAAGAAAAATTACGTCAATTAAGGTTAAGGTTTAATTTAGCATTGGGTATTACCACAGCATCAGCAATGATGACTTTATCGGGTGTAGGGTTACTTTATTTTAATAAAGTAGAAGAAGCGAGTTTAACAACTGGTACGGGAATTTTATTTAGTATTAGTAGTGTGCAGTTTGCGAAGGATGCAAAAGATGAGTTAGAAGAAGCTTTGAGGGATTTACAAAAGTAATTTGTCAGAATCAGGATTTCCAGGATTCAAGGATTTACAGGATGTTATTTCTTCTCATTTTTATCTATTAATTGTAGGGACATGGCACTGCCGTGTCCTTTTCCATTAACTTGGATTATAGCTAATAATTGTCAGAATCAGGATTTACAGGATTGAGGATTTTTAGGATGTTAATTTGATGATGAATGATAGATGTAATGTTAACTAAAATTAACGTGCAAAACGGAGATTTACACCATAAACTGAGTCTATAGCTTTTGTGAACTCAGGTTAAATTTTTATTATGAATAGCTGGAATTTAAACGCTAAAAAATCTTTTTGTACTATCCTGGCTACTGCTACAGGTGCGCTTTCGGTGTTAGGTTTAACTGCGGGAATGTCTACACCTGCTTTAGCTAAAACGTCATTATTTAATTGTAGTGCTGAAGGTGTAATTGTTGAAGTTTCCCGTTTGAATAATGGTAAATTACCAGAAATGTTGAATGTCGTAACAAAACTTTACATACTAAGATATAATAGTCCTATCAAGAGGTTAAATGTCAACATTTCATGATATTCTCCATCCAATGAACATAGCTAGTTTGTTGACACATACATGATTGTAAATAG